>RFTM01000115.1 GCA_009923475.1 Gammaproteobacteria bacterium
TCGGCGTGCTGCTCGGCCTCGACACCCGCTTCCATCCGCTGATGGGCCACCCGGGCTACGTCGAGGTCGCCGGGCTGCCGCGCGCCGAGCGCGCCGCGGCGCTGCGCGACCCGGCGCGCAAGGCCCGCATCCTCGCCGAGAGGCCCGGCAAGCTCTCGGGCGACGGCACGCCGGTGCCGCCCATCGTCGACCTGATGCTGGCGCGCATCGACCTCATCAGCGCCCGGATGTTCCCGCTCGAGGCCGGCTACGAGCCGACCCTCGCGCAGAGCCTGCTCGCGCTCGCCCGCAGCCGCGGCTGCAGCGCGCTCGAGGCCATCTACGATCACCTCACCGCCGGCGACGGCAGCGCGCTGATCCACTTCCCGATCTTCAACTACAACGACGGCTCGCTGGACGCGGTCGGCGAGATGCTCGCGCATCCGCGCACGCTCTACGGGCTGTCCGACGCCGGCGCCCATGTCGGCACCATCTGCGACGCCAGCACCAGCACCTTCCTGCTCGCCCACTGGTGCCGCGACCGCGCGCAAGGACGCCTCGCGCCCGAGCGGGCGGTCGAGATGCTCACGCGGCGCAACGCGCGGCACCTCGGCCTCACGGACCGCGGCGTCGTCGCCCCGGGGCTGCGCGCCGACCTCAACCTCATCGACCCTGCGCGCCTCGCCTGCGGCACGCCCCGGCTCGTCGACGACCTGCCAGGCGGCAGCCGCCGCCTGCTGCAGAAGGGCGAGGGGTATCTTGGCACCTGGGTGGCGGGCGCCGCGGTGGCCCGCGAGGGCGAGGTCACCCCTGCAAGGCCCGGTCGGCTCGTCCGCGCTCCGGCCGCCTGACGACCCGCCCCGCCCTGTCACCGCCGCCTGACAGCGCGGGGACGGTTCAGGGCCCGCCGGGGGGCACCCAGTCGAAGCCACCCCCCGTTTCGTATTATCATGGGAAATTGACCCGGGGCCCGACCACTTGGAAGGGCCCCGTTCACATCCCCATCAAGCAGCGCGCTGCGCGCGACACGGAACCCGCCATGCCCCGCACAACCCCCCTCGCCGACATCCGCAACATCGGCATCATCGCCCACGTCGACGCCGGCAAGACGACCACCACCGAGCGCATCCTGTACTACACGGGCCGTAAGCACACCATCATCGACATCCACGACACGAAGGACCTCAAGACTTCGACGACGACGGATTACCTCGAGCAGGAACAGAAGCGCGGCATCACCATCCAGTCGGCCGCGGTCTCGACCTTCTGGCGCAAGAAGAAGATCAACGTCATCGACACCCCGGGGCACGTCGACTTCACCATCGAGGTGAACCGCTCGCTGCGCGTGCTCGACGGCGCGGTCGTGGTGTTCGACGGCGTGGCGGGCGTCGAGCCCCAGTCCGAGACCAACTGGCGCCTCGCCGACAACTACGGCGTGCCGCGCATCTGCTACGTCAACAAGATGGACCGCAGCGGCGCGTCGTTCACGCGCTGCGTCGACATGATCAAGAAGCGCCTCGGCGCGCGCCCGCTGCCGATCCAGATCCCGATCGGCTCGGAGGACAACTTCAAGGGCATGATCGACCTCGTCGAGATGAAGGCCCTGGTCTGGGACTCCGACGACAAGGACGCCCAGTGGCAGAGCCTCGAGGTCACCGCCGACCTCGCCGACCAGCTCGGCATCGCCGTGCCCTCCGACCGCGCGATCCTCGCCAAGGTGTTCGAGTACCGCAAGGAACTCGTCGATACCTGCCTCGAGATGGACGACGCCGCGATGGAGGCCTACCTCCTCGAGGAGAAGGACCCGTCGGTCGAGACGCTGCGCGCCTGCCTGCGCAAGGGCACCATCACGGGCGCCTTCAACCCGGTGCTCTGCGGCTCCTCCTACAAGAACAAGGGCGTGCAGCAGGTGCTGGACGCGGTCGTCGACTACTTGCCGGCGCCGACCGACGTCGCCGCCATCAACACCGTCGACGCAGACGGCAACGCCATCGGCGAGCGCAAGTGCTCGGATGACGAGCCGTTCGCGGCGCTCGCCTTCAAGGTCATCAACGACGCCTACGGCGCGCTGACCTTCGTGCGCGTCTACTCGGGAGTGCTCACCAAGGGCATGTCGGTGACCAACACCACCCGCGGCAAGCGCGAGAAGATCGGCCGCATGGTCGAGATGTTCGCCAAGGAAGCGAACCCCATCGAGGAGGCGCGCGCCGGCGACATCATCGCGCTCGTCTCGCTCGCGGAGACCGACACCGGCGACACCCTCTGCGACAGCGAGCACCCGGTGGTGCTCGAGCGCATGCGCTTCCCCGAGCCGGTCATCAGCGTCTCGGTGCAGCCCAAGGTCAAGGGCGAGCTCGAGAAGTTCGGCGCGGCGCTCGGCAAGATGGTGCGCGCCGATCCTTCGCTGCGCCTCGAGACCGACCGCGAGACGGGCCAGACCATCCTGCGCGGCATGGGCGAGCTGCACCTCGATGTGACGCTCGACCGCATGCGCACCGAGTTCAACGTGGAAGGCATCATGGGCGAGCCCCAGGTCGCCTACCGCGAGGCCTTCACCAAGCCCATCGAGCAGCAGTACGTCCACAAGAAGCAGACCGGCGGTTCCGGCCAGTTCGCCGAGGTGTGGATCAAGTTCGAGCCGCTCGAGCGCGGCCAGGGCTTCGTGTTCGAGGACGCGACGGTCGGCGGCTCGGTGCCGCGCGAGTACGTGCCCTCGGTCGAGAAGGGCCTCAAGATGCAGCTCGAGGAAGGCGTGCTCGCCAAGTTCCCGACCGTGGACTTCAAGGCGACGCTGTTCGACGGCAGCTACCACGACGTCGACTCGAACGCGCTGACGTTCGAGATCGCGGCCAAGGCCTGCTTCCGCGAAGCGATCCCCAAGGCCTCGCCGGTGCTGCTCGAGCCCGTGATGAAGGTCGAGGTGGTGACGCCGGGCGACTACCTGGGCGATGTCATCGGCGACATCAACCGCCGCCGCGGCTCGATCCAGGACCAGCTCGAGCGCGGCACCAGCATCGCCGTCGTGGCCACCGTGCCGCTGTCGGAGATGTTCGGCTACATCGGCCAGCTGCGCGCGATGTCGAGCGGCCGCGCCTCATACACGATGGAGTTCTCGCACTACGACCTCGTGCCGCGCAACGTCGCGGAGAAGGTCATCGAGGAAGCGCGCAAGCCGAAGGCCTAACCGCCTGCCCTCGTCCGACCTGCCGACGGCCGGGATCCGCAAGGGCCCCGGCCGTCGTCTTTTCAGCGCGGCATCGGGTCCTGGTCGCGCGCCAGCACCGTCCAGATGTCCATGTAGACATCATGCCGGCGCCGTTCGCGCACCGTCGCCTTGAAGTTGCCGTAGTCGACGCCTTGCACCGCCTCGGCGATGCGCGATGCGACCCGCGCGCGAGGCAGCCGCGCGCGGTAGGCGTAGTCGCTGCCACCCTTCATCGACACCTCGGCTTCGGGGAACACGCGCTCGATGTCGCCCGCGCGCCGCGCGCGCACCAGCAGCGTGGCGCGGGTCGGGTCGCCCTTGTCGACGATGCTGAGGAAGGCATCGGACAGACAGATCCACATCGTTCAGGCCTCCCGCGCGGCGAGCGCCGCGAGCAGCGGCTGGTCGTTGGCGTGGGTGGCGACCTCGGCGAGGCGCAAGCGCGGCACCAGCCAGACCGCCTGCGATTCCCAGCCCATGTCGGCGGGCGTACCGCCGATGCGGCGCGCGAGGTAGTAACGCGTGTGGCTTGTGGAGCGCGACACATCGGCGAGGAAGCCCGTGAGCGCGACGCGCAGGCCGCACTCCTCCCAGGCCTCCTTGCGCGCACTGGCCCGGTGGCCGAGGCCGGGCTCCAACTTGCCCTTCGGGAAGGTCACCTTGTAGCCGCCATAGCCGTTGGTCGGCGCCACGAGCCACACGCGGCCGTCCGGCTCCAGCGTGACCACGCCCGCGGCGGGCGCGAGGCCCGCGGGCGGCTCGAAGGGGGGCTCGTCGAAGGCCGCCTCGGCAGGGTCATCGGCCCAGCACGCGGGATCCGTCCACGCAGCCGGCTCCCACCAGCGCGCGAATCCTATGCCGTTCAGCGCCGTCGGCACGAGGCCGTCGGGCACGGCGAGGGCGATGGCCGCGGGGTCGAGCCACTGCTCGGGCGGCGACGGGATCGAGGGGCTGTCGATGGACACCGAGCGGCCCTGCGGGCCGCGGCGCGGGTGGGGATGCGGCGGGATGAGCGGGGACATTCGGGCATGATGCCCGCCGGCAGGCTCAAAAAATGCGCCTGGCACGCGGCCCGAGCCGCCTGCGCGGTCAGCGCCGCTGCTCGACCCCGCCCTTCATGACGAACGAGACGCGCTCCAGCGCGCGCACGTCGGCGAGCGGATCGTCCGTCACCGCGATGAGGTCCGCGTAGGCGCCCGGCGAGAGCTCTCCCACCTGGCCCGCGAGGCCGAGCGCATCGGCGGCGTTGACGGTCGCCGACTGGATGGCCTGCATCGGCGTCATGCCGTAGCGCACCATCACCGCGAACTGCCGCGCGTTGTCGCCATGCGGGTAGATGCCGGCGTCGGTGCCGTAGATCATGCGGATGCCGGCCTTCAGCGCGCGCTCGAAGTTGCGGCGCTGGATCTCGCCGATCATCTGGTCCTTGCGGATGAACTCCTCGAGCTCGCCGCGGCGCTTGGACTCCGACTGGGTGTAGTCGGTGTTGTAGATGTCCATCGAGAAGTAGACCTTGTACTTCTTCGCGAGCTCGAGGCCCTCGTCGTCGATGAGGCTCGCGTGCTCGATGGTGTCGACGCCCGCGCGCAGCGCCACCTTGATGCCGGCCGCGCCGTGCGCATGCACCGCGACCTTGCGGCCGTGCATGCGGGACTCGTCGACCAGCGCCGTCACCTCCTCGGCCGTGAACTGCTGCATGCCGGGCTGCGTGCCCTTCGAGAACACCCCGCCCGTACCGCAATATTTTATGACGTCGGCGCCGTAGCGGACGTTCTGCCGCACGGCCTTGCGCACCTCGTCGGGGCCGTCGGCCGTGCCCAAGGAGGTCTGCTTGAACTCCGGCGCGAGCAGGTTGCTGCCGCAATGGCCGCCGGTGATGCCGATGCCGGGCCCCGAGACCAGCAGCCGCGGGCCCGCCACGTCGCCCGCGCTGATGGCATCGCGCAGCGCGACATCGGCGTAGCCGTCCGCACCGAGGTTGCGCACAGTGGTGAAGCCGGCGAGCAGCGTGCGGCGGGCGTTGCCCGCGCCGATCAGCGCGAGCCGCGGGATCGAGAGGCCGAGCCGCTCGTAGCGCAGGATGGTCGGGTCCGAGGTCAGGTGGACATGCGAATCGATGAGCCCGGGCAGCACCGTGGCGGCGGTCAGGTCGACGACGCGCGCGCAGCCGGCGAGCGCGGCCGGCGAATCGTCGAGCACCGCGAGCACGCGGTCGCCCGCGATGCGGATCGCCTGCGCGCGGCGCAGCTTGCCCGCGACCGGGTCGATGAGCCGGCCCGCCCGGACCACCGCGGTGCAGGCCGGCGGCGAGCTGGCCCCGGAGGGCGCGGTCGGGGACGGCTGTGCGCCTTGAGCGAACGCGGTGGTCGCGACGAGCGCGAAGGACAGTGCGGCGGCGGTGTGGCGGATCATGGCGGCCTCCCTCTGGTCAGGCGGCAGTGTATGCCAAGCGCGCGGGCCTGTATCTTGGGCAGGGGTTTCGAGGGTCGAAGACAGAGGGGTGCAGCATGGGCCAACGGCCACGTCGGAGCGGGCGAGGACACGCAGCCGTGATCATCTTGGGCATGTTCGCGGGCATGGCCGTGGCAGCCCGGATCGAGGCGGCCGCCGTCGTACGGGCGGACGCGCCGGCGACGCACCAGGCACCGGCCGCACCGACGGTCCGCAGCGCCGCAGGGCGCTACACGGGCAGCGCCCTCGGCGACGGCGTGCTCGCCTTCAAGGGCATCCGCTACGCCGTCGCGCCCGTCGGTGCGCTGCGCTGGCAGCCGCCTCGTCCGCCTGCCGTCGCGCCCCGCGTCGCGCAGGCCGCGGCGTTCGGCAAGGCCTGCCTGCAGCCGCAGCCGGACCCCGCGTCGCGCCTTGCCACCAGCGAGGACTGCCTGTTCCTCAATGTCTGGACGCCGGGTCTCGGCGGCCCGCGCCGCCCGGTGATGGTGTGGCTGCATGGCGGCGGCTTCCG
>RFTM01000116.1 GCA_009923475.1 Gammaproteobacteria bacterium
TCGACCGGCGCGCGGCGACGCGGGTGCAGGTCATCGCCGACATCGACGCGCGCGCGCCGATCTCGGCGAAGACCGTCGCCGAGCTGTCGTTCCTCGGCGACGCGCCGACCGTCCGCATCTCGGCGCTCACGGGCCGGGGAGTGGGGAAGGTGCTCCCCCTGGTGTCCGAGGCGATCGAGAAGTACCGGACGCGAGTCTCGACGACCGAGGTCAACCGGATCATCGCCGACGCGCAGCAGCGCGATGCAGCAGGCCGAGACCCCAAACAGCAGCGCCGCGCACCAGAACGGGCTCACCGCCCCGAAGGCGGCGATCAGCCCCGCGGCGAGCGCGGGCCCGGCGATCCAGGCGACGCCGAAGGTGCCCTCATGGATGCCGTTGAGCCGCTCTTGGTCGATACCGCGCGCGCGGTGTAGCCGGCCGGGTCGAACAAGGCGCCGATCACGGCGAGCAGGACCACGGTCGTCGGCGTCAGCCCGTAGAGCAGCGACACCACCGGGATGGCGAGCACCGACAGCGCCGAGAGCAGGTCCGAGCCGATGCTCACGGCGCGGCGGCCGATGTGGTCGACCAGCCAGCCGCTCAGCGGCGCGATGAAGAGCGGCGGCAGCGACGCGGCCGCGAGCACGAGGCCCGCGAGCGTCGCCGAACCGAGCCGTTCCATGACGAGCCAGGGGATCGCGAGGGTGACCATCGCGTTGCCGAGGCCCGAACAGAGGTTCGCCGCCTGCAGCAGCCACACGGGGGTGACGAGCCTCACGCAGCCCGCAGCGAGACCTTCACGCGGAAGCCGAGCGCCGCGGCGATGTTCACGAGCGCGTCGAGCGAGAACCGGGAGATGCGGCCGTTCATGAGGTCGTTGATGCGCGGCTGACTGACGCCGCAGCGCTCGGCCGCCTCGACCTGGGTCCAGCCCTTGGCGGTGATGAAATCGGCGATGCGGCGCATGAGGTCCGCGCGCGCGCGCAGGTTCGCCGCCTGCTCGGGGGAGTCGGCGAGCGCATCCCAAACGCTGCGGAAGGGGGTGGGGGGCTTGGTCATCGGTCGGAAATATACTGGTATGGATATACCCCGGCAAGCGCGCCGTGGGCGGAACGCGTGCCGCACGATGCGCTGAGCCGCGGCAGGGCGAAAGCCGCTGATCTGGCGTCTTCGTATGGAAATGCGCGCGGCCGGGCATTGGCGACGGTGGGATCGCCGCCTGTGTGGAGCGTTAGTACTTCGTTAGTACCGGGTTCATACGCCGCGACAGGTGCGAGAAAAGAGGCTCGCATGCAGGCGCTCGGGCAGGTGCCTGCGAGGCGTCAGTGGCCGCCGGTTACAACGCGAGCTAAATTCCAGCCATGACCGCCCAACTCAAGCTGCTCAAGATCGGCAACTCGCTCGGGCTCATCTTGCCGAAGGAGCTGTTGGACCTCCTCCATGTGAAGGAGGGCGACACGCTGCATGCGGTGGTCGACCCGCAGGGGGGCGTGCGGCTCACGCCCTTCGACCCGCAGTTCGAGGCGGCCGACCGGGAGCGGCTCGCGCGCCTGCTGGAACGCGGCCTCGCCGACGTGCAGCTCGCGGTCGACGATTGGCGCGCGATGCGCGACCGGATCACCGGAGCGGCGCGGTCGCTGGCCGCCCGCGGTCACGGCGCCGCAGAGGCGGTGGCGCTGCTCGAATGGATGGAGGGCGCGCATTTCGTGTTCCAGGGCTACCAGCGGCTGCGCTTGCGCCGGGGACGGACCGAGGACCGCCTGGTCGCGGTCCGCGGCAGCGGCCTCGGCGTGCTGCGCGCCGACGGCGGCGCGGAACCCGGCGGCGAGCGCCTGCGCGGCGCGCTGCGCGAGGCCGTGCGCTCCGCCGAGCCGCTGCGGATCAGCAAGTCGCCGCGCCGCTCGACCGTGCACCGGCCCGGCCACCTCGATGCGGTCGCGGTCAAGGAATTCGACGCGCGCGGCCGCGTGGTCGGCGAGCATCGTTTCCTCGGGCTTTGGACCTCGACCGCCTACTTCGCTTCGCCGTCGGGGATCCCGGTGGTGCGGCGCAAGGTGTCGGCGGTGGTCGAGCGCTTCGGCCTCGACCCGCGCAGCCACGACGGCAAGGCGGTGCTCGCGGTGCTCGAGACCTGGCCGCGCGACGAGCTGTTCCAGGCCAGCGTCGCCGAGCTGGTCGGCTTCGTGCGCGGCGCCGTCAACCTCTACGAGCGGCGCACCACCCGTCTCGTGATGCGCCACGACGCCGCCGGCGGCTTCTGGTCGTGCATGGTGTTCGTGCCGCGCGACCGCTACAACACCGAGGCGCGGCGACGCATCGAGCGGCTGCTGCTCGCCGCGCTCGGCGGCGAGGACCTCGAATCGCAGGTCGAGATCGCGCTCTCGAGCCATGCCCGGCTGCACGTCATGGTGCGCGGCGGCCAGGCCGCCGCGGGCCGCGGCGCGGACCACGCTGCCCTCGAGCGTGACATCGCCGCCGCGATCGCCACGTGGCAGGACGGACTGCGCGAAGCGCTGCTCGGCGCGTTGCCGCCGCAAGCGGCGCTGCGCCGCCTCGACCGCCATGGCAACCGCTTCCCCGCCACCTACCAGAGCGAGGTCGCTCCGCAGGCGGCGCTCGAGGACATCGAGGCCTTGGAGGCGCTGCAAGCGGAGCCGTCCCGGCCGCAAGCGCGGCTCTGGCGCCCGGCGGGGGCGCCGCGCACGCGTCTGCACCTGCGCCTCGCGCGGATCGGCGACCCGGAGCCGATCGCCGCACTGCTGCCCGTACTGGAGAACTTCGGGCTGCGCATGCTCGCCGAGAAGCTGTGGCGCATCGCGCCGGACGGCGGCGCCGGCGCGGTGGCGTCCGGCGCCGTGGCGCTGCAGGACTTCGAGCTCGAGCTGCGCGCCGACGGCGCGCAGGCGCCGCGCACCGACCCGCTGCGCGCAGGCCAGCGTTTCCTCGCGGCCTTGCAGGCCGTGCGGGACGGCGGACTGGACGACGACCCGTTCAACCGGCTCGTGCTGCTGACGCCGCTCGACGGCCATCAGGTCGGCGTGCTGCGCGCCTGCTGCCGATGGCTGCTGCAGACCGGCATCCCGTTCAGCCTCGCCTACATGGCGCGCACCCTCGCCGCCCACCCGACGCTCGCGGGCGAGCTGTACCGTCTCTTCGAGATGCGTCTCGACCCCGCCCGCGCCGCTCGCGGGTCCGGCAAGGCGGCCGAGCGCATGGCCGAGCGCCTGCGCGGACGGCTCGATGCGGTGACCAACGCAGACGAGGACCGCATCCTGCGCGCCTTCCTGGCGGTGATCGCCGCCGTGCTCAGGACCAACTTCTTCGCCCGCGGCGCCGACGGCGCGCGCCGCCCGGCGCTCGCGCTCAAGCTCGACCCGCATGGCCTGCCCGACCTCCCGCTGCCGCGGCCGCACCGCGAGATCTACGTGCTCTCGGCGCGCGTCGAAGGCGTGCACCTGCGCATGGGAGAGGTCGCGCGCGGCGGCATCCGTTGGTCCGACCGCCGCGAGGACTTCCGCACCGAGGTGCTGGGCCTGATGAAGGCGCAGAACGTCAAGAACACGCTGATCGTCCCGGTCGGCGCCAAGGGCGGTTTCGTGCCGCGGCGCCTGCCCGTCACGGGCGGACGCGAGGCCTGGCAGGCCGAAGGCGTGGCCGCATATCGCGAATACATCGGCGCGCTGCTCGACGTCACCGACGACATCCGCGGCAAACGCATCGTCACGCCCGCGGGCGTGCGCCGCGCGGACGGCGATGATCCGTACCTCGTGGTCGCCGCCGACAAGGGCACGGCGACCTTCTCCGACATCGCCAACGGCATCTCGGTGGCGCGCGGCTTCTGGCTCGGCGACGCCTTCGCGTCGGGGGGCTCCGCCGGCTACGACCACAAGAAGATGGGCATCACGGCGCGCGGCGCCTGGGAGTGCGTCAAGCGCCACTTCCGCGAGATGGGCCACGACATGCGCTCGCAGCCGTTCACGGTGGCCGGCATCGGCGACATGTCGGGCGACGTGTTCGGCAACGGCATGCTGCTGTCGCGCCAGATCAAGCTGGTCGCGGCGTTCAACCACCAGCACGTGTTCCTCGACCCTTCGCCCGACCCGGCGCGCTCCTTCGCCGAGCGCGCGCGGATCTTCGCCCTGCCGCGATCGGGCTGGAACGACTACGATCCGCGCGCGATCTCGAAGGGCGGCGGCGTGTTCGAGCGCAGCGCGAAGTCCATCCCGCTGTCCGCGGAGGCGCGCGCGCTGCTCGGGATCGCCGCCGCCAGCGCCACGCCGCAGGAGGTGGTCCGCGCCATCCTGCGCATGCCGGTCGACCTGCTGTGGAACGGCGGCATCGGCACCTACGTGAAGGCCTCGGGCGAGCCGCAGTCGGCCGCGGGCGACCGCAGCAACGACGCGGTGCGCGTCGACGGCCGCGAGCTGCGCGCGCGGGTGGTCGGCGAAGGCGGCAACCTCGGCTTCACGCAGCGCGGGCGCGTCGAGTACGCGCTCGCCGGCGGCCGCATCAACACCGACTTCATCGACAACTCGGCGGGCGTCAACACCTCGGACCTCGAGGTCAACCTCAAGATCCTCACCACCCAGCTCGAAGCGCGCGGCAAGCTCGCGCGCGCGGCGCGCGACCGGCTGCTCGCGCGGCTCACGGACGAGGTCGCGGCGCTGGTGCTGCGCAACAACTACCTGCAGGGGCAGGCGCTCTCCATGCTGGAGACGCAGTCCGCGCAGCGCCTGCCCGAACTGCAGGGGCTGGTGCGCGACCTCGAGCGCCGCGGCGAGCTCGACCGCGCGGTCGAGAACCTGCCCGACGAAGAAGGGTTCGCCCAGCGGCGCAAGCAAGGCCTCGGTCTCGCCCGGCCGGAGCTCGCGGTGCTGCTGTCCTACTCCAAGATATGGCTCACCCGGCAGCTGCTCGCTTCCGACCTGCCCGAGGACCGGGGGTTCGCGGGCGAGCTGCTGCGCTATTTCCCCGAGGCGGTGCGCCGGCACTACCCCGCCGACATCCGTCGGCATCGGCTGCGGCGCGAGATCATCGCCACCGCGGTCACCAACAGCCTGGTCAACCGCATGGGGCCGACCTTCGTCGGCCGCGCCTGCGCCGAGACCGGCGCCTCCGCGGCCGACGTGGCGCGCGCCTGGGTGGTGGCGCGGCAGGTGTTCGGCGCACGCGACCTGTGGAGCGAGGTCGAGCGGCTCGATGACCGGGCGCCTGCGGCGGCGCAATACGCGATCCTCGGCGACTCGGCGCGCTCGCTGCGGCATGCCACCGTCTGGCTGCTGCGCAGGCGCGGAGCGCGGCTCGCGGTGGACGCGACGGTCAAGGAATACGCGGCGCCGCTCGCGGCGTTGCGCGCGGCGCTGCCGCGGGTGCTGGCCGGGGCGTCGCTCGAGACCTTCGTCGCCGCCCGCGACGCGCATCTCGCCGCCGGCATCCCGGCGGCGGTCGCGGAGCAGGCGGCCGGGACGCGCGTGCTCGACGTCGCGCTCGAGGTCTGCGGGCTCGCCGCGCTCGGTGGCCTGAAGGTCGAGGACGCCGCCCGCGCCTGGTGGACGACCTCGGCCGAGCTAGGCCTCGACCGCATCGAGGCGCGCATCGAGGAGCTCGCGGTGGACGGTCCGCTGCAGGCGACCGCGCGGGCGGGCCTGCGCGACGCGCTGCGCGCCGCCCAGGCGCGCATCCTCACGCAGCTGGTCGCCGACGGCGCCGCGACGCGCCGGGCGCGCGGCGACTGGCAGGGCCGATGGTCCGCCTGGCAGGCCTCGCATGCCGCGCCGCTCGAAGACTGGCGCCGCACCACCCGCGAGGCCGCGGCGCAGGGCGCGGCGGACTTCGCGTCGCTGTCGGTCTGCGTCGAGGCGCTGCGGACGCTCGCCGAGCGATGATCGGCGCTTGCGGCTGACGCTCGCCATCACCACCCACGCCCGCGCCGATGCCTTGGCGCAGGTGTTGGCGAGCGCCGTCGCACAGGACCGCCAGGCCGACGAGATCCTGGTCGTCGAGGACGGCTGCGACGGGGCCACCGCCGAGGTGGTGGCGCGCCGGGCCGCCGCGCTCGCCGCGGCAGGAGGACCGCCGCTGCGCCACCTGCGGCAACCGCATGAGGGGTTCCGCGTCGCGCGCCTGCGCAACCT
>RFTM01000117.1 GCA_009923475.1 Gammaproteobacteria bacterium
TCGGGCTGCGGCTGTTCATCCGCCAGTCGCGCGCGCTGGTGCGCACCACGCCGGCGGGAGACAAGGTCATCGCCCGCGCCCGCGTCATCCTGCGCGAGGTCGCCAACATCCGCGGCCTCGCCGCCGAGATGCGCCGCGACGAGGACGGCGCGCTGTCGATCGCCACCACCCACACCCAGGCGCGCTACGTGCTGCCGCCGATCCTGACGCGCTTCCGTCAAAGATTCCCCGGGGTGCGCGTGCACCTGCACCAGGGCACCTCCGAGCAGATCGTCGACCTGGTGGCGCGCGAGCGCGTCGACTTCGTGGTGGCCACCGGCGCCAACCCGCTGTTCGAGGAGCTGGTCAGGATCCCGGTGTACCGCTGGCGGCGCGCCGTCGTGGTGCCCGCCGACCATCCGCTCGCCCGCACGCCGAAGCCGAGCTTCGTGCAGCTCGGCCAGCATCCCATCATCACCTACGCGTTCAGCTTCTCCGGACCCTCGTCGCTGCTCGAGCTCTTCGCCAAGGCCGGCGTGACGCCGAACGTGGCGCTGACCGCCTGGGACTCCGACGTCATCAAGGAATACGTCCGCGCCGGGTTCGGCGTGGGCATCCTCGCCGACATCGCCATCAAGGACGAGGACTCCGACCTGCGGGTCATCGACGCCTCGCACCTCTTCCCGCCCCACACCACCTGGGTCGGCTTCCAGCGCGGCGCCCTGCTGCGCTCCTACATGTACGAGTTCATGCAGCTGCTCGGCGCCCACCTGCCGAAGCGGCAGATCCAGGCCATCGAGCAGGCCGGCTCGCAAGACGCCGTGGACAAGGCGATGGCCGGGGTCGAGATACCTTTCCTGCGCTCCTGAGGGCCCAGACATAACCGGCGGTTATGAGGCCATCGCCAACCCGCCCGACGGGCGCGGGGGCGAGGGCCTATGCTGAAGCCATGATCCACGACAGCATCCTTTCCACCATCGGCAACACCCCGGTGGTGCGCATCAACCGCCTCGCGCCGGCCGGCACCACGATGTACGTGAAGTGCGAGTTCTTCAACCCGCTGCACTCGGTGAAGGACCGGCTCGCCATCGGCATCATCGAGGACGCCGAGCGCCGCGGCACGCTCAAGCCCGGCCAGACGGTGGTCGAGGCCACCTCCGGCAACACCGGCATCGCGCTCGCCATGGTCTGCGCCGCCAAGGGCTATCCGTTCGTGGCCGTGATGGTCGAGACCTTCTCCATCGAGCGGCGCAAGATCATGCGCGCGCTGGGCGCCAAGGTGATCCTGACGCCGGCCGCGGAGCGCGGCTCGGGCATGGTGCGCAAGGCCGAGGAGCTCGCGGCCAAGCACGGCTGGTTCCTCTCGCGCCAGTTCGAGAACGAGGCCAATCCCGCCTACCACCGCAGCACGACCGGCCCCGAGATCCTGCGCGACTTCGCCGGGCGCCGCCTCGATTTCTTCGTCTCCGGTTGGGGCACGGGCGGCACGCTCACGGGCGCGGGCCAGATGATCAAGCTCGCGCGCCCCGAGGTGCAGGTGGTCGCGACCGAGCCCGAGGGCGCGGCGCTGCTGTCCGGCAAGCCCTTCGCGCCGCACAAGATCCAGGGCTGGACGCCCGACTTCGTCCCGAAGGTGCTCGACCGCTCGGTGGCCGACCGAATCGTGCCGGTGACCGACACCGAGGCGCTCGAGACCGCGCGCGCGCTGGCGCGCGAGGAAGGCATCTTCTGCGGCATCTCCTGCGGCGGCACCTTCGCCGCCGCGCTCAAGGTCGCGCGCGAGGCGCCGGCCGGGTCGGTGCTGCTCGCCATGCTGCCCGACACCGGCGAACGCTACCTCTCCACGGCGCTGTTCGCGGACATCCCCGAGGGCAGCGACCCGGAACCGTGAGCGCGACCCGCCACGCGCCGCTGCCGGGGCCGTTCCGCCTGCAGCGCGGCGGCACGCTGCAGGACGGCACGATCGCCTTCGAGACCTGGGGCACGCTGGACGCCGCGCGCAGCAACGCCGTGCTGCTCTACACCGGGCTCTCGCCCTCGGCGCACGCCGCCTCCTCGCCCGACGACCCGCGGCCGGGTTGGTGGGAGCCGATGATCGGCCCCGGCGCCCCGCTCGACACGCGCCGGCTGTTCGTCGTGTGCGTCAACTCGCTCGGCAGCTGCTTCGGCTCCACCGGTCCCGCGTCGACCGACCCGCGCAACGGACGCCGCTACGGCAAGGATTTCCCGGAGCTCGCGCTGGAGGACATCGCGCGCGGCGGCGGGGAGGTGCTGCGGCATCTCGGCATCGGGCGCGCGCATGCCGTGGTCGGCGCCTCGCAGGGCGGCATGGTGGCGCTCGCGCACCTCGCGCTGTTCCCGGGCGGCGCGCGGCATCTCGTCAGCATCAGCGGCACCATGGCCGCCACGCCCTATGCGGTCGCGCTGCGCAGCATCCAGCGCGACGCCGTGATGGCCGATCCCGCGTTCCGCGGCGGCGACTACCCGCCCGAGGATCCGCCGCGGGCCGGACTCGCGCTCGCGCGCAAGGTCGGCACCGTGACCTACCGTTCGGCCGAGGAGCTCGGCCAGCGCTTCGGCCGCAGCCCCTCGCGCGAGGGCCGCGACTTCGCGGTGCAGGACTACCTCGCGCAGCAGGCGGCGCGCTTCGCGGGCGCTTTCGATGCCAACTGCTACCTGCGCCTGTCGCGGGCGATGGACCTCTTCGACCTCGCCGCCCATGGCGCGCCGAGCGAGGTCTTCCGGCGTTCGGGCCTCGAGTCCGCGCTCGTGGTCGGCGTCGAGCTCGACCACCTCTTCACGGTGCAGGAACAGGCCGTGCTCGCCGACGCGCTGCGCGCCGGCGGCATCGACACCAGCTTCGCGCGGCTCGACAGCCTCGCCGGCCACGACGCCTTCCTCGTCGACTTCACTGCCTTCGATGCCACGCTCCGCCCGTGGTTCGCAGCCCGATCACCCTGACCCCAAGGAGACCCGACCCATGCGTCCCGAGACCATCGCCGTGCACGGCGGCTACAAGCCCGACCCCACCACCAAGGCCGTGGCGGTGCCCATCTACCAGACCACCTCCTACGCCTTCGACAGCGCGCAGCACGGCGCCGACCTCTTCGACCTCAAGGTGCCGGGCAACATCTACACCCGCATCATGAACCCGACCACCGACGTGCTCGAGCAGCGCCTCGCGCAGCTCGAAGGCGGCATCGGCGCATTGGCGCTCGCCTCGGGCAGCGCCGCGGTCACCTACTCGATCCTCACCATCGCCGGCCAGGGCGACAACATCGTGAGCTCGGGCGCGCTGTACGGCGGCACCTACAACCTGTTCGCGCACACGCTGCCGCAGTTCGGCATCGAGGTGCGCTTCGCGGACTACGCCAAGCCCGCGGATTTCGAGCGGCTGATCGACGCGAACACCAAGGCCGTCTACTGCGAGTCGATCGGCAACCCGCTCGGCAACGTCACCGACTTCGCCGCGCTCGCCGAGATCGCGCACCGCCACGGCGTGCCGCTGATCGTCGACAACACCGTGCCCTCGCCCTACCTCTGCCGGCCCTTCGACCACGGCGCCGACATCGTGGTGCAGTCGCTCACCAAGTACCTCGGCGGCCACGGCAACAGCATCGGCGGCGCGATCGTCGACTCGGGCAAGTTCCCCTGGGCCGAGCACAAGGAGCGCTTCAAGCGGCTCAACGAGCCGGATGTGTCGTACCACGGCGTGGTGTACACCGAGGCGCTCGGGCCGGCGGCCTACATCGGCCGCGCGCGCGTCGTGCCGCTGCGCAACATGGGCGCGGCGCTGTCGCCGTTCAACTCGTTCCTGATCCTGCAGGGCATCGAGACGCTGCCGGTGCGCATGGACCGCATCTGCGACAACACCCTCGCGCTCGCGCGGTTCCTGCAGACGCATCCGTCGGTGGGCTGGGTGAACTACGCCGGCCTGCCGGACCACCCGCAGCACGCGCTGGCGCAGAAGTACCTGCGCGGCCGCGCCTCGGGCATCCTCACCTTCGGCGTGAAGGGCGGTCGCGCCGCCGGCGAGAAGTTCCTCGACGCGCTGCAGCTCGTGATCCGGCTCGTGAACATCGGCGACGCGCGCTCGCTCGCGACGCACCCGGCCTCCACCACCCACCGCCAGCTCTCGCCCGCCGAACTCGCCAAGGCGGGCGTGAGCGAGGACATGGTGCGCCTCTCGATCGGCCTCGAGCACATCGACGACCTCAAGGAGGACATCGACCAGGCGCTGCGCGCCGCGGGCTGAACCGCGGGCGCGGGTCCGCGTCCGTCGCGCTCAGCGGCGGCGGGCGCGGGTCTTCGCCTTGGCCTTGGCCTTGGCCTTGGCCTTGGCCTTGGGCCGTGACTTCGGCTTGCCCTTGAGGCCGGCCTTCGCTTCGGGCTTGGGCTGGCGCGCGACCCGCGCCTTGGCCTCCTCGACCTGCTCCTGCAGCACGCGGAACAGCCCGTCGATGAACTCCTTGCGCTCGCCGGCGAGGCGCGCCTCGTCCTCGGGGCCGAAATCGTAGGCATCGATGTCGCCCGCGCCGAGGCTGCCCTGCCGCACCTGCAGCGCCTCCATGGCGGCGAGCCGCTCGCGCAGCGTCCACACCTCGCTCGCCAGCACCACGACCATGTTCAGGATCTTGTCGATCGCGGGGTCGGCGAAGAAATAAGGCCGGCCGCCGCGGATGGTGCGCCGCATCGGCCGGCGCCCGCCGTCGACGCCGCTCACTTGAAGGCCCCGAAGCAGTACCAGAGGATGCCGTCGGTGAGGCGTCCCGTCTTGTCGTTGTCGACGCCGATCGGCCGCGTCGCCGCCTCGCGCCACACCTGCTCGCCGTACCAGCCGATCGAGGGGATGACGAACTGCAGGTATTTCTTGGGGTCGAAACCCGCGCGCCAGCAGAGCTCCTCGGGCTTGCAGTCGCGGAAGGGCTTGTAGAACGGCTCGTTGTTGTAGGCGCCGTCCCAGTCGAGGTAGAACGCGTCGTAGGGCGAGAGCTGGGAGTTCGGCGGCAGCTCCATGTGCAGCATCAGGCCGCCCGGCTTCAGCACGCGGTAAGCCTCGGCCATGATCTTCTCGATGCCCTTGCGCGGCACCTCGTGCAGGAACATCGACGAGAACACCACGTCGAACGAAGCGTCCGGGAAGCCGAGCGACTGCGCGTCCATCTGCTTGAAGTGGACGGCGCGGCCCTGCGCCTCGGCGCGCGCATGCGCGTAGCGCAGGCAGGGCGCGGCGACATCGATGCCGGTCACCTCGGCCTCGGGGAAGTGGTCCTTCCAGGAGCCCGTGTTGTGGCCGATGGTGCAGCCGAGGTCGAGGATGCGGCGCGGCTTGAGGTCGGGGTACTTGAGCTTGATGAAGCCCGCGATCGACTGGCCGATGTCGTCGAGGTTCTGGCCCATGAGCCCGAACGAGAACACCGCGAGCCCGTTGTCGTAGAGCGCGCCGGCGGCGAGGTCGCCCTCCTCGTACTCGCCGTCGTAGTTGCCGGCCATCAGGTGCACGTCGATGGCGGACACGCTGCGCGGCACCTCGAGCGCGGGGTCGAGGGTCAGCGACCCGCGCGCCTTGCCGGCGCGGCCGAGCTTCGCGGCCTTGTCCTTGAGCGCGGGACGGTTGCGCTCGAGCGGAGGGAACACCGACTGCCACACCATGTCCTGCGCGGTGACGCGCAGGCTCGAGTAGAACTTGAAGTATTCGTTGGGCTTGATGGCCTTGTGGACCTCGGGACCGTCCTTCGGGCCGCGGCCCCGGGCGCGGCGGAACGCGGGCTCGACGTCGGCGTCCCACACGGCGCGCATGCCGGTGGCCATGTCGTTGAGCACATGGGCGCGCAGGCCGGAGACGAAGTTCATCCGGGCCTTCTCGTCGCGGTTCTTGGCGAGCTTGAGTTCGTGCTTGAGTTCGAGCATGTCTTCCTCCGGGATGACCGGCGGATGATGGCACAGGCGTCAGTGCGCCGCGAGGAGGCTGCCGAACCCGTCCATCCGGTCGTTGATGCCGTCGGCGCGCAGCGCGTGCCAGTAGGTCGCGGCGTTGATGGCCACGACCGGCTTGCCGAGCCAGCGCTCCGCCTCGTCGGCGAGCCGCAGCATGGAAAGATTGGTGCCGACCTGCACCAGCGC
>RFTM01000118.1 GCA_009923475.1 Gammaproteobacteria bacterium
CGAACGAAGCGCCGATGGTGATGGTCGCCCGCACGCCGGCGGCCTTCGCCTCGCGCGCGATCTCGAGCCAGGCCGCGACCGACTCGTCGGTGCCGACGCCCTGGTTGCGGCGGTTGAAGGTGTCGCTCGCGACCACGGCCATGCCGATCTCGTTGCAGCCTGCGGCGATGGCGCGATCGTAGCCCTTGCGGTTGAGCACGAGGCCGATGTAGCTCACGCCCTCGCGCCGCCGCAGCCCGGCGAGGACCTCCTCGGCATCGGCCATCTGCGGCACTTTTTTCGGGTTGACGAAGCTCGTGACCTCGATGCGGCGCAGCCCGGTGTCGAGCAGCCGCTCGATGAACTCGACCTTGGTGGCGGTGGGCACCACGCCAGGCTCGCTCTGCAAGCCATCGCGGGGGCCGACTTCGACGATCTCGACGCTGCGGGACATGGATGCTCCGTATGTGCGGTGCCGGCTCGGGCGACCGGGCGCGATTCTAGCAACGGACCTGCCCGCTGGCTGCGACCTTGACCCGGCGCGGCCGGGTGGGTACAAGGTCGCCCGGTTGCCATGTCCCCACCCTGCCTGCCGAGGTAAGCAGAATGTCCGCCGACCCGAACTTCAAACGCGGCCCGCTCTCCGACCTGCGCGTCATCGAGATGGGCACCCTGCTTGCCGGTCCCTTCTGCGGTCAGTTGCTCGGCGACATGGGGGCCGAGGTCATCAAGGTCGAGCCGCCGGGCCAGGGCGACCCCATGCGCAGCTGGGGCCGGCAGAAGGCGGGCGAGCCGTCGCTGTGGTGGCCGGTGGTCGCGCGCAACAAAAAGGCCATCACCCTCGACATGCGCCAAGAGGAAGGACAGAGCATTCTCAAGGACTTGGTGAAGAATGCTGACTTTCTGCTTGAGAATTTCCGGCCGGGCACGCTCGAGAAGTGGAACTGCGGCTACGAGGAGCTGGCCAAGATCAACCCGCGGCTGATCATGATCCGGGTGTCGGGCTACGGCCAGACCGGCCCCTACTCCCACCGCGCCGGGTTCGGCGCCATCGGCGAGGCCATGGGCGGCCTGCGCTATGTGGTGGGCGACCCGTCCACGCCGCCCTCGCGCATGGGCATCAGCATCGGCGACGAGCTGGCGGCCACCTTCGCCTGTCTCGGCGCGCTCTCCGCCCTGCACTACCGCGAGAAGACCGGCCGCGGCCAGATCGTCGACTCGGCGCTCTACGAGGCGGTGCTCGCGATGATGGAGTCGCTGATCACCGAGTACGACAAGATGGGCTACATCCGCGAGCGCACCGGCGCCATCCTGCCGAACGTCGCGCCGTCGAACGTCTACAAGACCAGCGACGGCCTGGTGCTGATCGCCGCCAACCAGGACACGGTGTTCGGCCGCCTGTGCGACGCCATGGGCCAGAAGGAGTGGCCGAAGGATCCGCGCTTCGTGAACCACCAGGCGCGCGGCAGCAACCAGAAGCTGCTCGACGGTCTTGTCGAGGCCTGGACCCAGACGCTGACCACCCGCGAGGTGCTGGAGGCGATGGACAAGCACGGCGTGCCCGCCGGCCTCATCTATCGCGCGCCCGACATGCTCGAGGACCCGCACTTCAAGGCGCGCAACGCCATCGTGCAGACCAAGCACCCCTACTTCGGCGACCTCAAGATGCAGAACGTGGCGCCCAAGCTCTCGGCGACGCCGGGAGGCATCCATTCGGCGGCGCCCACGGAGCTCGGCCAGCACAACGACGAGGTCTACGGCAAGCTGCTCGGCTTCACGGCGGAGCGCCTCGCGGCCCTGCGCGCCTCCAAGGTCATCTGACCGTCCGGGCGCGCCGTGGCCGAATCCCTGCAAGACAACTACGCCCGCGGCGGCTTCGGCCAATCGATGCCGTGGGGGCGCCGTCCGGCGCTGCTCGTCATCGACTTCGTGCGCGCTTACCTCGTACCGGGGTCCCCGCTCTACGCCGGAGTCGAGCAGGCGCGCGCCGATTGCGAGACCTTGTTGCGCGCGGCGCGCCGGGCCGGCATCCCGGTGCTGCACACCCGCGTCGAGTTCCAGCCCGGTGGGCGCGACGGCGGCGTGTTCTTCCGCAAGCTGCCGGCGCTGGCCTGTTTCGAGGCCGGCCGGCATCCGGAGCTGGCTGCGTTCGCCGAGGGACTTGAGCCGGCGGCTGGCGAGACCGTGATCACCAAGCAGTACGCCAGCGCCTTCTTCGGCACGTCGCTCGCCTCCACGCTCACGGCGCTGGGCGTCGACACGCTGCTGATCGCCGGGCTCTCGACGAGCGGTTGCGTGCGCGCCAGCGCCGTCGACGCCTGCCAGCACGGCTTCGTGCCCGTCGTGGTTCGGGAGGCGGTCGGCGACCGCGCCCCGGGCCCGCACGAGGCCAACCTCTTCGACCTGCAGGCGAAGTACGCCGAGGTGGCGCCGCTCGCCACCGTGCTCGAGTACATCGCCTGAAACACCTCGCCTGACCCTGCCTCGCGCGACGCGATCGCCCACGGAGTCCCATGCCCAGCCTCGGTCCCATCACCTGCGTCACCATCGCCACGCTCGATGTGCAGCGCATGATCGACGTGTACCACCTGCACCTCGGCTACGCGCTCGTCGACCATGGGCGGGTGAGCCCGGCGCAAGCCCGGCTGTGGGGCCGTCCGGCGCTCGCCGGCCGCCGCTATGCGTCGATGCTGCCCGGCGGTGACGGCCCCACCTTCCTCCGCTTCGTCGAGAGCCGCACGCCTGCCGACTACGTCGCGTTCCGCCACATGGGATGGAACGCCGCCGAGATGATGGTGCAGGACACCGACGGCATCGCGGCACGCCTCGAGGGCTCGCCGTTCCGCATCATCGGACCGCCGGCCGACCTGTCGTTCACCGACAAGATCCGCGCCATGCAGGCCTTGGGACCCGCGCAGGAGTCCGTCTACCTGACGTCGTTCAAGGAGAAGATGGCGGAGTTCGACACCCCGGAGGCCCGCCACTACGTCGACCGCGTGTTCATCGTGATCCTCGGCGGTCCCTCGGTGCAGGTCGTCAACGATTTCTACCATCGGCATTTCGGGGTCGCGATCGCGCCGGTCATGCCGGCCGTCATATCGGTGCTCTCGAACGCGCAAGGTCTGCCCACCGACACGCCGCACGACCTTGCGGCGCTGGCGCTGAAGGGCCAGTCGTTCATCGAGGCGGACACCATGCCCGCCGCGACGCTGCCGCGTGGCGGCATCGAGGGCGAGTTGCCGCCCGCCATCGCCATGGTGAGCTTCGGCGTCGATGCGATGCCGGACAGCCTCGAGTATCTCGCGCCGCCGACCGCCTTGGCCGAAGCGCCCTATCACGGGCGGCGCGCCGCCGTCGCGGTCGGCGCCGCAGGCGAGCTCATCGAACTCATCGAACGCGGCGGCTGATCGCGGACGCCGGACGGCGGCGCGCGCGGCCGCTGTGCGCACCGCGGCCACGGCGTGGGCGGACCCTTCCCCGCCCGGTGACGCGCGGTAGGATGGCGCCATGCCCGCATTCCGAAAACACGACATGCTCCCGAGCCCGCGGCACGACGAGCAGGCCCGACAGGATTTCGTCGGCTCGCTCCGCGGCCACCTTTCTGGTCGCCTGATGCCGGGCGCCTACCAGGTCTATTCGCGCCGCGTGGAGCCCGCGTTGCGTGCGGAGCTCGGTCGCGAGCCTGACGAGAACGAGGTCCGCCGGGCCATGACCCGCGAGCCGTACTACCAGTTCTGGAGCGCCATGCAGCGCCGCAGCCAGGAACTGCTCTGGGAGTCGGTGATCGACCCTACCGAGCGCGAGCTGCCCGGGCTCATCGAGCGGGCGAAGGCGCGTCGCCAAGCCCCTGCGAGCCGCAAGGGGCAGCAGAGGGGCAAGGCAAGCCCGGCGGTCCGTCGCGGCAGCCTCCGTCTCGACCCGGACCTGCCCCTGCCCCGGTACCACACCACGGTGGACATCCACCTGCAGCCGGGCGCCTACCACACCGATTCCACCGCCGATGACGTCGCCGCCGGCGCCATCTACGACAAGGGCATCAACCTCTACATGGGCGGGGCGCTGGGGGCCGAGAACGACCTGATGGGCGACACGCTGGTGGCGTACGTCCGGCAACGGCACCCTGCGTCCAGGCCGCGGCGCATCCTCGACATGGGTTGCGCCATCGGCAACAGCACCGTCGTCTGGGCCCGCGCTTTCCCGCAGGCGGAGGTCCACGGCATCGATGTCGGCGCCCCGGTGCTGCGCTACGCGCACGCCCGCGCCGAGGGGCTGGGCGTGCCGGTGCACTTCAGCCAGCAGAACGCCGAGCAGACCTCCTTCGAGGATGGCAGCTTCGACCTCGTGGTGTCGCACATCATGCTGCACGAGACCTCCAAGCCGGCGCTGTCGCGCATCTTCGCCGAGTGCCGGCGGCTGCTGCGTCCCGGCGGGCTGATGCTGCACCTCGAGATCCCGCGCGGGCACACGGTGTTCGAGCAGTTCATGCACAACTGGGAGAGCTACAACAACAACGAGACCTTCAGCCGCTACATGACCCGCATCGACCTCGCGGCCGAGGCGCGCAAGGGCGGTTTCGAGGCGTCCAAGGTCCGCGTCGACGAGTTCGCGATGGAGATGTCCGTCGCGCAGATGAACTACGCGGAGAACTTCGTCTGGAAGATCCTGGCGGCGGAACGCTGATGGTCGCCGCCCGTCGCAAAGCCCCCGCATCCCGCTCGCGCGCCGCCAAGGAGGCACGCGCCGCCAAGAAGCCCCGCGACGCCGGTGCGGCCGGGGCGCGGGATGCCGCGCCGGTGCGCCTGCCGCGCATCGCCAAGGGCAAGCGTCCGCAGTACTTCAGCGACCCGGCGATCGACAAGCTGCTCTGGATGACCTTGACGCTGATGGAGGAACTCTCCGTCGCTCGCGACCGCATCGATACCCTCGAGCGCGTCCTGGCGCGGCGTCGTCTGGTGGACCTGAAGGAGATCGAGGACTTCGTGCCGGACGCCGCGGCGGCCGGCGAACGCGCGGCTCGGCGGGATGCCTACGTCGAGCGGATGATGCGTGCCGTGCACGCCGAACTGGAAGAGATCGCTGCCAAAGGCGACCCGGTCAGCGAGGCGATCCGCGCGGTCGAGGAGTGACCGCGGAGGGGCACGGGGCGTCGCGGACCCTCCCGCAGACGCCCCGCCTTGATCACTTGACGAGGAACTTCCAGTAGCGGGCGAGCCGCTGCAGGAAAGCGTCGCCCTTCACGGCATCCAGCGCCGCCGAGGCACCGGCCGTGTCGCCCGCCTTCAGCTTGGCGATCCCGAGGTACAGGTTCGCCTCATCCGCGTTGCGCACCCCGCCCTTGGCGATGCCCCGCTCGATGGCGCCGACCGCTTCAGCGGCCTGTCCGTAGCTCAGGTAGGCCTGTCCGAGGCGGACCTCGGCCTGGCCGGTCTTCTGGGCGGCGGCCTCCTTCGCGAGACGCGGCAGGCTCGCGCGGTCGGTCGTGGCCTGGGTGGTGGCCATCTGCATCAGGTTGCGAGCGCCCTCCGAGGGCTTGTCGGCAGGACCGAACATGCCCGCGGCGACGCTCTTCTTCATGACCCGCTCGGCCTCGCCGGGGAAGCCCTTCTCGAGGGCGAGCGACGCGTACTCGGTGACCTGGTCGGACTCGCTGAGCGAGCCGACCTCGTTCGAGAAACGCATGACATCCAGGGTGCGGTCCTGCGGCGCGCCGCGCAGCAGCAGCAGCGACAGGTTGTCCCAGGTCTCCTGGTCGGGGTGGTAGCGCGCCCGCTTCTCGAGCGCGCGCGTGGTGCAGGCGTCGTCCTTCTTGCGGACACAGGCGCTCGCCCAGAGGCCGAGCGCGAGCTCCGGCGGCGTCTCGTTGCGCTGTTCAAGCTCGCTCACCCAAGGCTCGACGAAGGCCGCCGTCGCGGCGTTGTCCGGGATCAGGTACATCGCCTGGGCCACCAGCATGTGCAGGTCCTTGTTGGTCGGGTCCGCCGCGATCGCGCGGCGACCCACCTCCACGGTGCGGGGGTAGTTCTTGAGCTGGTAGTTGACCTGGGCCAGCTGCCGCAGGCGCGTCTTGACGGTGTCCGCGTC
>RFTM01000119.1 GCA_009923475.1 Gammaproteobacteria bacterium
TTCATCATCATCTTCTATTTCCTGCTGATCCGCCCCCAGCAGAAGAAGGCCAAGGAGCACCAGGCGATGCTGGCGGCGCTCTCGGTCGGCGACGAGGTCGTCACCGCCGGCGGCATCGTGGGCAAGGTCACCGCGATCGGCGAGGGGTTCGTCACGCTCGAGGTGGCGCCCGGCGTCAACCTCAAGTTCCAGAAGTTCCAGGTGAGTTCGCTCGTGCCCAAGGGCACGCTGAAGGGCTGATCCATGCTCGAGTTCCCGCGCTGGAAGTATTGGCTGGTCGCGATCGTGCTCGTGGTCGCGACGCTGTTCGCGCTGCCCAACGTGTTCGGCGAGGACGCCGCGCTGCAGGTGGTCCGCAAGGACCGCGGCGCGGTCACCGAAGACTCCGCGCGTTCGGCCCGGGACCTGCTCGCCGCGGGAGGCGTCACCGTCACCCGCAGCTACATCGACCAGGGCCGCCTGATGCTGCACTTCAAGGCGGTGCCCGAGCAGCTCAAGGCGCGCGACATCGTCAACGAGCAGCTCGGCAAGGACTATGCGACGGCGCTGTCCTTCGCGTCGCGCGCGCCCGACTGGCTGCGCGCGGTGGGCCTGCGCCCCATGCCGCTCGGCCTCGACCTGCGCGGCGGCCTGCACCTGCTTTATCAGGTCGACGTCGATGGCGCCGTCGCGCAGCTGCTCGAGGTCCACGAGCAGGATGCCCGCCGCGCCCTGAGCGGCGCCGGCCTGCAGTTCGTCGACGTCAGCCCGGTGGCCGTCGATGCCGCCAAGCCGAACGGCCTGCGGGTGCTTTTGCCGGCCGGCGGCGACGCCGAAGCCGCGCGCGCCGCGCTGCGCAAGGTCATGCCTGACCTCGTCTACTCCGAGACCCGTGGCGCCGACGGCCCGGCCGTGCAGATGCTGCTGACCGCGACGCAGCTCAAGGAGCGCCAGGACTACGCCATCCAGCAGAACCTCACCACGCTGCGCAACCGCGTCAACGAGCTCGGCGTCTCCGAGCCCGTGGTGCAGCGCCAGGGCGTCGACCGCATCGTCGTGCAGCTGCCGGGCGTGCAGAACTCCGCCGAGGTCAAGGACATCCTCGGCAAGGTGGCGACCCTCGAGTGGCGCCTGCAGGACCTGCAGAACAGCGTCTCCGACGCCGTGCAGCGCGGCCGTGCGCCGATCGGCTCCAAGCTCTACCAGAACGGCCCGGGCGGCGGGCCCGTGCTGCTCAAGCGCGACATCATCGTCACCGGCGACCAGCTGATCGACGCGGTGACGGCCGCCACCGAGCAGGGCCCCGGCGTCTCGATCACGCTCGACTCGGCGGGCGGCGAGGAGATGCTGCGCACCACCCGCGCCAACCTCGGCAAGCCGATGGGCGTGGTGTTCATCGAGCAGCGCCGCGAGGAGATCGACGTCGGCGGCCGCAAGGTGCAGCGCGACGTCAAGGAAGAGAAGGTCATCAGCGTCGCCACCATCCAGGGCGTGTTCTCCAACAAGTTCCAGATCACCGGCCTCAGCGTCGGCGAGGCGCGCGACCTCGCGCTGCTGATGCGCGCCGGCGCGCTGGCGGCGCCGCTGTTCGTGGTCGAGGAGCGCGTGGTCGGCCCCGCGCTCGGCCAGGAGAACATCCGCAAGGGCGTCACCGCGCTCGTCATCGGCATGGCGCTGCTGTTCGTCTTCATGGCGGTCTACTACAAGACCTTCGGCATGGTCGCCAACCTCGTGCTGCTCGCCAACGTGGTGCTGCTCGCGGCGCTGCTGACCATGTTCAAGGCCGCGCTGTCGCTGCCCGGCATCGCCGGCATCGTGCTCACCGTGGGCATGGCGGTGGACGCCAACGTGCTCATCTACGAGCGCATCCGCGAGGAGCTGCGCAACGGGGTCACGCCCCAGACCGCCATCGCCAAGGGCTTCGAGAAGGCGTTCTCCGCGATCGCCGACTCCAACATCACCACGCTCATCGCCGGCGTCGTGCTGTGGGCCTTCGGCACCGGGCCGATCCGCGGCTTCGCGGTCGTGCTCTCGCTCGGCATCCTCACCTCGATGTTCACCTCGCTGCTCGGCAGCCGCGCGCTGCTGACCCTGATGTACGGCGGCGCGCGCCGTCCGCAGAGCCTCTCGATCTGACCCGCCGGAGCCCACGCACATGGAATTCTTCAGCGCCAACAGCAAGGTCGCCTTCATGGGCACGCGCAAGGCCTGGTACGGGGTCTCGGCGGTGCTGTTCCTGGTGTCGCTGGGCGCGCTGTTCACCAAGGGCCTGAACTTCGGCGTCGACTTCACCGGCGGCATCACCGTCGAGGCGAAGTTCTCGCGCGAGGCCGACCCCGAGTCGCTGCGCGGCGCCTTGGAGCGCGCCGGCTTCAAGGACGTGCAGGTGCAGAACTTCGGCTCCTCCCGCGACGTGGCCGTGCGCCTGCCGCCGCCGGCCGCCGGCCAGACGCCCGACGCGCTGCGCTCCCGCATCGAGGGCGTGCTGAAGGCCGCCGATGCCCAGGTGCAGATCAGCCGCCTCGAGGTGGTCGGCCCGCAGGTGGGCGCGGAACTGCGCAACTCGGCGGTCGTCGCGCTCGTGTCGACGCTGGTGCTGATCTTCATCTACGTCTTCTTCCGTTTCCACGCGTGGCAGCTGTCGGCGGGCGCCATCATCGCGGCCATCCACGACCCCGTCATCGTGCTCGGTTTCTTCGCCGTCACCGGCATCGTCTTCGACCTGTCGGTGGTGGCCGCGCTGCTCGCGGTCATCGGCTATTCCCTGAACGACACGGTGGTGGTCTTCGACCGCATCCGCGAGCGCTTCGAGACCAACAAGCGGCTCGCGCCGCCCGAGGTGCTCGACCAGTCGGTCAACCAGACCCTCTCGCGGACCATCATGACCAGCCTCACCACCCTCATCGTGGTGGTGGTGCTGCTGCTGCTCGGCGGTCCGGTGCTGCACGGCTTCTCCATCGCCTTGGTGGTCGGCATCCTGGTCGGCACCTACTCCTCGATCTACATCGCGAGCTCGGTCGCCCTCGACCTCGGCCTGGACGCCGAGGCCCTGTTCCCGACCCGCAAGAAGCTGGCGATCGACGACCTGCCCTAGGGCCGGTCTGAAGTCTCCCTAGCGGCGGGGCGCTCCGCCCCCCTACAATCGGCGAAACCGTTCCTGAGGGGGGACCGACATGGGCCTGCGCATCAAGCCGCTCGACGATATTCTGGCCACCGCCGAGAAGAAGAGCCTCAAGCGCTCGCTCGGCGCCTTCCAGCTCACCATGATGGGCATCGGCGCCATCATCGGCACCGGCATCTTCGTGCTCACCGCTGAGGCGGCCCAGAAGGCTGGCCCCGGCATGATGGTGTCGTTCATCATCGCGGGCTTCGTCTGCGCGGTCGCGGCGCTCTGCTACGCGGAGCTCTCCTCGATGGTGCCGGTCTCCGGCTCCGCCTACACCTACTCGTACGCCGTCCTCGGCGAGGCCATCGCCTGGATGGTCGGCTGGGCGCTGGTGCTCGAGTTCGCGGTCGCGGCGAGCGCCGTGTCGGTGGGGTGGTCGAACTACTTCGTCGGCCTCATGGAGCGCTCCTTCGGGATCGACCTGCCTGAGGCCTTCACCAAGGGCCTGTACGCGGGTGGCCTCATCAACCTGCCGGCGGCGACGATCGCGATGCTGGTCACGGCGCTGCTCGTCATCGGCACCCGCGAGAGCGCGACGGTGAACTCCGTCCTCGTCGCCATCAAGGTCGTGGCCTTGACGGTGTTCGTCATCCTCGCGGTGCCGGTCATCAACGGCGCCAACTTCCAGCCCTTCGCGCCCAACGGCTTCCTCGACACCACCGGGCTCGGCGTCGGCGTCGCCGGCGCCGCCGCCTCGATCTTCTTCGCGTATGTCGGTTTCGACGCCGTCGCGACCGCGGCCGAGGAGACCAAGAACCCGCAGCGCAACATCCCCGTCGGTCTCATCGGCAGCCTCGCCATCTGCACCGTGTTCTACCTGCTGGTGGCGGCGGGCGCGGTCGGCGCGATGGGCGCGCAGCCCGTGTCGGATGCATCGGGCATCCCCTTGTCGCCCGGCAGCGAGGCCTTCAACGCGGCCTGCGCGCTCGAGGCCAACAAGAACCTGCTCGCCTGCAGCGACGAGCCGCTCGCGCATGTCCTCGACATGATCGGCTGGAGCAAGGTGGCGCAGCTCATCGGCCTCGCGGCCTTCCTCGCGCTGCCCTCGGTCATCCTGATGATGCTGTTCGGCCAGACCCGCATCTTCTTCGTGATGGCCCGCGACGGCCTGCTGCCCTTCAACGAGACGCTCTCGAAGGTGCACCCGAAGTTCGGCACCCCGTACATCGTCACCATCATCACCGGCGTCGCGGTGACCGTGTTCGCGGCCTTCTTCCCGGTGGGCGTGCTGGCGGACATCTCCAACAGCGGCACGTTGTTCGCGTTCCTGATGGTGTCGCTCGGGGTGATGGTGCTGCGTCGCCGCGAGCCGGACCGTCCGCGCCCGTTCCGCACCCCGGCCATCTGGCTGGTCGGGCCGCTCGCCTTCGCGGGCTGCGCGTTCCTGCTGTTCTCCTTGCCCATGACCACGCAGCTGACCTTCCTCAAGTGGACGGCAGCGGGCCTGGTGGTCTACCTGCTGTACGGCTATCGCAAAAGCCCGCTGGCGGGCAAGTGACGGGGCGGGCGCGCTGACATGGCGGGGGCCTCCGACCCGCAGCTCGCCAACCGGATCCTGCTCGGCCTGGTGATCGGCGCCGTCGCGGGCGCCGTCACGCTGCTTGTCGGCGCGGCTTCGCCCGCGGTGCTCGAGGGCGCGCGCTGGGTCGCGACGCATGTCTTCGACCCGCTGGGGCAGGTCTTCCTGCGGCTGCTCTTCTTCGTCGTGATGCCCTTGGTGTTCGCGTCGCTGGCGGCGGGGGTGGCGCAGCTCGGCGACCTCGCGCGGCTCGGGCCCTTGTCGGCGCGCACCTTCACGCTGTTCTTCCTCAACATGTCCATCGCCTGCATGCTCGGGCTGGTCATGATGAACACCCTGCAGCCGGGGTCGGTCATCGACGCGGACACCAAGTCGCGCCTGATCTCCGAATATGGCAGCGCCTCCGGCAAGCTCATCGAGAAGCAGGCGGCGCAGCCCGACATGACCTTCGCCACGATCGTCGACATGTTCATGCCGCGCAACCTGGTCGGCGCCATCGCGGGGCACGACCGCGCGGTGCTCGGCGAGGTGCTGCCGCTGATCCTGTTCGCGATCCTGGTCGGCGCGGCCGCCATCCAGATGGGCGGGCGCCGCCGCGAGCAGCTGCAGTCGGGGCTCGAGCTCATCGGCGAGCTCATGACCGGCATCGTGCGCTTCGCGCTCAGGCTCGCGCCTTACGCCGTGCCGGCGATGATCTACAGCGTCGTGGTCAAGGTCGGCTGGGACATCCTGGTCGCGCTCGGGCTGTTCGTGGTCGGCTGCCTCGTGGTGATGGTGCTGCACCTGTTCGGCACCATGTCGGTGTGGCTCCGGTTCCTGTCGCGCTACCGGCCGGTCGACTTCTGGCGGCGCATCCGGCCGGTGCTGTTGACGGCGTTCTCCACGAGCTCGAGCAGCGCTACGCTGCCCGCGGCGCTGGCCTCGGCCCGCGACGACCTCGGCATCCGTCCCACCACCGCCGGCTTCGTGCTGCCGCTGGGCACCACCATGAACATGGCGGGCACGGCGCTCTACGAGGGCTGCGTGGTGCTGTTCGTGGCGCAGGTGTTCGGCATCCACCTCGACTTCGGCCAGCAGCTGACGCTGCTGCTGCTGGCGGTGCTGGGCGCGGTGGCTGCCGCCGGCATCCCCGGCGGCTCGCTGCCGATCATCGCCGGCCTGCTCATCACCTTCGGCATCCCGCCCGAGGGCATCGGCATCATCCTCGGCGCCGACCGCCTGCTCGACATGACGCGCACGATGGTCAACGTCGGCGCCGACATGGTGACCACCGCGGTGGTCGATTCCCTGGAGCACGGACGGGCGGCGGGAGGTCCTGCGGCATGAGCGCGGCCGGCGCGCTGCGCTGGCCGTGGATCCTGCCCGGCGTCGCCTGGGCCGTTCTGGCCTTCGCGT
>RFTM01000120.1 GCA_009923475.1 Gammaproteobacteria bacterium
ACCCGCGATGTCTTCCAGGCCCCGGAACTGCGCCGCGACTCGCCGCGCCTCGGTCTGCCGGAGCTGCTGGCCGGGCCGGGCCACAACGACTGCGAGCCGGTGGTGCGGGCCCGGGTGCCCGAGGTCGCCTCGGCCCTCGATTGGCTGGCTCGCGAGGCCCCGGCGCGCCTGACCGGCACCGGGTCCTGCATCTTCGCCGCGTTCGACAGCGCGGCGGCGGCGGAGCGGGTCGCCGGGCGCGTCCCGGACCGTTGGCGGGCCTGGGTGGTGCGGGGCCTCGACGAGAGTCCAGACCCCTGAATTGACAGGCAATTCCCCCCTCCGCACAATACCGCCCCTTTTGGCGTCCGGGGTGCCGCCAAATCGGCTGGGGTGTCGCCAAGTGGTAAGGCAGCGGGTTTTGATCCCGCCATTCGGAGGTTCGAATCCTTCCACCCCAACCATCCGGTCGTCGCCGACGGCCGGCGCGTGATCTTTGGAGGCCCGCTTGGACAGCCAGACGCTGGCGCTATTCACCGGCAACGCGAACCCCGCGTTGGCGCAGGACATCGCGCGGCACCTCATGGTGCCGCTCGGCCGCGCCGTCGTCGGCCGCTTCAGCGACGGCGAGGTCAACGCCGAGCTGATGGAGAACGTGCGCGGCCGCGACGTCTTCATCGTCCAGCCGACCTGCCCGCCGGTCAACGACCACCTCATGGAGCTGCTCATCATGGCCGACGCCTGCCGTCGCGCCTCGGCGCGCAGCGTCACGGCGGTGGTCCCGTACATGGGCTACTCGCGCCAGGACCGCCGCCCGCGCGCCACGCGCTCGGCTATCTCCGCCAAGCTCGTCGCCAACATGATGTCGGGGGCCGGCATCTCGCGCGTGCTCACCGTCGACCTGCACGCCGAGCAGATCCAGGGTTTCTTCGACATCCCGGTCGACAACGTGTACGCCTCCCCGGTGCTGCTCGGCGACGCCTGGAAGCAGGGCTACAAGGACATGATCGTCGTGTCGCCCGACGTGGGCGGCGTGGTGCGCGCCCGCGCGCTCGCCAAGCGCCTCGACGACGTCGAGCTCGCGATCATCGACAAGCGCCGGCCGCGTCCCAACGAATCGAAGGTGATGAACATCATCGGCGAGGTCGCCGGCAAGACCTGCGTGCTGATCGACGACATGGTCGACACCGCCGGCACCCTGTGCATCGCCGCGCAGGCCCTGAAGGACGAGGGCGCGGTGCGCGTCGTCGCCTACATCACCCATCCGATCCTCTCCGGCAGCGCCGTCGAGAAGATCTCCAGGTCCGCGCTCGACCAGCTGGTGGTGACCGACACCATCCCGCTGTCGCCCGCGGCGCGCCAATGCCCGCAGATCCGCCAGCTTTCCGTGGCGGGCCTGCTCGGCGAGACGATCCGGCGGATCCGCGACGAGGAGTCCGTGAGTTCGCTGTACGTCGACTGAAGCCCGTTCTGGTCGCGGAACGGGTCCACGCAATCATCAGGAGCCATAGTCAATGAAGATGTCATTCGAACTCGCCGCCGAGTTCCGCAACGATGAAGGCAAGGGTGCGAGCCGCCGCCTGCGTCGTGCGGGGCGCGTGCCGGCCATCCTGTACGGCGGCAAGCGCGATCCGCGCGCGCTGTCCCTCGACCACCAGAAGCTGGTCACGCTGGTCGAGAACGAGAAGTTCTACTCCACCATCATCGGCGTGAAGGTCGAGGGCGAGGTGCAGCCCGCCATCGTCAAGGACCTGCAGATGCATCCGGCCGAGCCGCGCGTGCTGCACGTCGACCTGCAGCGCGTGCTGCCGGACGAGAAGATCCGCCTGCGCCTGCCGATCCACTTCAAGGGCGAGTCGGCCTCCCCTGGCGTGAAGACCCAGGGCGGCGTGGTGTCGCACCGCATCGCCGACGTCGAGGTGACCTGCCTGCCGAAGGACCTCCCCGAAGAGATCGTGCTCGACCTCTCGCAGATGAAGATCAACGAGAGCAAGTCGATCTCGGACATCCCGTTACCGGCGGGCGTGGTCGCGACCGCGGTGCTGCAGGGCAAGGACCAGGTCGTGGTCTCCATCCACAGCCCGCGCGCCGAGGAGCCGGAGACCCCGGCGGCCGAAGCGGCCGCGGCGAGCGCCGAGGCGAAGCCCGCCGAGGCCAAGAAGGAAGAGCCCAAGAAGGAAGCCGCCAAGAAGTGACGGCTCGGCCCTTCCAGGTCGAGGGAGGCCGCCCCCGTGGCGGCCTCCTTTTTTGAGGAGGTCGGGTGGCCGCCACCGCGCTGAAGCTCATCGTCGGGCTGGGCAACCCCGGCGACAAGTACGCACGCACCCGCCACAACGCCGGTTGGTGGTTCGTGGAGGCGCTCGCGCGCCGCCATGGCGGCACTTTCCGCGCCGAGCCGAAGCTGCAGTCCGAGATGGCGCGCGTCCGCGTGCCTGCCGCGGGCGGCAGCGCCGTCGAGCTCTGGCTGCAGAAGCCGACCACCTTCATGAACCGCAGCGGCGCGGCCGTGGCGGCGGCCTGCAACTTCTACCGGATCGCGCCCGCGGAGGTGCTGGTGGTCCACGACGAACTCGACCTGCCCGCCGGCGTCGCGCGGCTCAAGCAGGGCGGCGGACACGGCGGCCACAACGGCCTGCGCGACACCAGCGCGGCCATCGGCGCCGACTATTGGCGCCTGCGCATCGGCATCGGGCACCCCGGCCACAAGGACCAGGTGCTCGACTACGTGCTGCAGCGCGCGGGCGCCGATGACGAACGCGCCATCGGGCGCGCCATCGACGAGTCGCTCGACGCGCTGCCCGTGCTGCTCGGCGAGGGCGCGGGCAAGGCGATGAACCAGTTGCACACGCGCACGGCCCCCGCGGGCGGCGCCACCGGACAGGGAGACTGAACCATGGGCATCAAGTGCGGCATCGTCGGATTGCCGAACGTCGGCAAGTCGACGCTCTTCAACGCCTTGACCAAGGCGGCCATCGCCGCCGAGAACTACCCCTTCTGCACCATCGACCCCAATGTCGGCATCGTGCCGGTGCCCGATCCGCGGCTCGATGCGCTCGCCGCCATCGTCAAGCCCGAGCGCATCGTGCCGACCACGGTCGAGTTCGTGGACATCGCAGGCATCGTCAAGGGCGCCTCGACCGGCGAGGGCCTCGGCAACAAGTTCCTCGCCAACATCCGCGAGGTCGACGCCATCGCGCACGTGGTGCGCTGCTTCGTCGACGAGGACGTGGTGCACGTCGCGGGCAAGGTCGACCCGCTCTCCGACATCGACACCATCAACACCGAGCTCGCGCTCGCCGACCTCGAGAGCGCGGAGAAGGCCCTGCAGCGCTACGAGAAGGCCGCCAAGGCGCAGGACAAGGACGCCATCAAGGCCCGCGAGGTCGCGCGCCGCGTGCGCGACGCGCTCGCCGCCGGCAAGCCGGCGCGCACCGTGGCCGTCGACGAGACCGAGCGGCCGGTGCTGCGCGACATGCAGCTGCTCACCGCCAAGCCCGTGCTCTACGTCGCCAACGTCGCCGAGGGCGGCTTCGAGGGCAACCCGATGCTGGACGAGGTGCGCAAGCTCGCCGCCGACGAGGGCGCGCAGGTGGTCGCGGTCTGCGCCGCCATCGAGGCCGAGATCTCGCAGCTCGAGGATGCCGACCGCGCCGAGTTCCTCGCGGACCTCGGTCTCGAGGAGCCCGGCCTCAACCGCGTCATCCGCGCCGGATACGCGCTGCTCGGCTTGCAGACCTACTTCACGGCCGGCGAGAAGGAGGTGCGCGCCTGGACCGTGCGCAAGGGCTCGACCGCGCCGCAGGCCGCGGGCGTCATCCACACCGACTTCGAGCGCGGCTTCATCCGCGCCGAGGTGATCGCCTACGACGATTACATCGCGCTCAAGGGCGAGCAGGGCGCCAAGGAGGCGGGCAAGCTGCGCCTCGAGGGCAAGGAGTACCTGGTCCGCGAGGGCGATGTCATGCACTTCCGCTTCAACGTCTGAGCGCCCGCCATGCACGACGCGCTGCAAGCCCTGTTCGTCTCCAGCGGCGTGGTTGCGCTCGCCGAGATCGGCGACAAGACCCAGTTGCTCGCGCTCCTGCTCGCGGCCCGCTGGCGCAAGCCCTTGCCGATCATCCTCGGCATCCTCGTGGCCACCGTCCTCAACCACGCCCTCGCGGGCGCGGTCGGAGCCTGGCTCGCGGCCCTCATCGGCGCGCAGGCGATGCGTTGGATCCTCGGCATCTCGTTCCTCGCCATGGCCCTCTGGATCCTGGTGCCCGACAAGGCGGATGACGGCGCGGCGGCGGCAGAGCCGCGGCACGGCGTGTTCCTTGCCACGCTGGTGGCCTTCTTCCTCGTCGAGATGGGCGACAAGACCCAGGTCGCGACCGTGGCGCTTGCGGCCAAGTACGCCAGCCTTTGGGCGGTGGTCGCCGGCACCACCCTCGGCATGATGCTGGCCAATGTGCCGGCGGTGCTGCTGGGAGAGGCGGCGGCGAAATCTCTGCCGCTCGGGGTCGTCCGCGGAGTGGCAGCGGTCATGTTCGGAGTTTTGGGCGTGTTGGTACTCTTCGGTATGGGTGGCTAGCAGGCGGGTCGTGCTATCACTTGGATAGTCAACGCTTTCTTTCGAGGGAAAACACCATGTCCATGAACCGTCCTGCGGTCGCCGCCGCCCTTGTGCTCGGTGCCGCGCTGTTCGCGCCCGCCGTTGCCCAAGAGAAGTGGGAACGCACCGACTGGATCGTCCGCGGCGGCGTCAGCACCGTCGACCCGAAGTCGGGCGATCTCGGCCTGTCGCCCACCGCCCGTCTCGGCGTCGATAGCGACAGCGGGTTCTCCTTCGACATCACCAAGATGCTCTCCGAGAAGTGGGGCCTCGAGCTCTTCGCCTCGCCGGGCACCAAGCACAGCACCACGTCCGACACCGCGACGACCTCCACGCCGTTCGGCAAGGTCGAGCCGCTCATCGAGACGCTCACCGCCCAGTACCACTTCAACCCGACCGGCACCCTGCGTCCCTATGTGGGCGCGGGTCTCGGCTACGCGCAGTTCTCCGGCGAGACGCCGGCCGGCCTGTCGCTCGGCCGCACTTGGGGTCCCACCGCCGTCGCCGGCGTCGACCTCGGCCTGACGCAGCGCCTGTTCCTCAACGCCTCGGCGCGTTGGGTCGACATGGGTTCCAAGGTCCGCTTCAACGGCAACTAACGTGGGCACCGCTGCCCTCGATCCGCTGATCTACTCGCTCAACATCGGTTACCGCTTCGGCGCGACCGCTGCCCCGGCCGTCGGTGCGGTGGCCGCGATCGCTCCGGTCGTGGTGCCGCCGCCGCCGCCCGCGATGCCGAAGGACAGCGATGGCGACGGCGTCATCGACCCGAACGACATGTGCCCGGATACGCCGCGCGGCACGCGCGTCGGTCCCCAGGGCTGCCCCTGCGACCTCACGCTCAAGCTGAACTTCGCCTTCGACTCGGCCACCCTCACGGCTGACGACAAGGCCAAGCTCGACGCGGCGGCTGCGGCGGCGATGGGCGAGGATGACCCGCGACGCGCGCTGAACGCGCAGATCCTGCAGGATGGACTGGCCCTGCGCCAGTCGGACACGAACCAGCCGGGACTGGTGATGGGCATGCACGTCAGCATCGTCAACGAGCGCGTGCGCGACGGCAGCTACCGCAACCGCTTCGGTTGGTTCATGCCCGACCAGCGGGTCACGCTGACGCTCGTGCCGATCAGCGGCAAGGGAACCGTGGCCGAGCCGCGCGAACGCGCCTTCCCGGTGGTGAACGAGTTCCGCAGCGGCGTCTACCAGATCGACAAGAACCGGGTGTTCATCCCGCTCGACGAGGCCCAGCGCATGCTGCGCCTGGACGAGGGCACGCTCTACGACATGGACGCCGCACCCAACGCCGACGGCTCGCAGCCCGCGCTGGGCCGCAGCCCGGCGCGCGTGCATCGCGTGCTGGTGCGCGCGAAACCTGGCGTCACGCCCGACGCCCTGCGGCAGGCCGTCGAGACCGCCGAGCGGGCCCTGCAACTCGAGCTCGAGACGCAGCGGGCGGAACTGGCCGCGGTCGAGGCCGC
>RFTM01000013.1 GCA_009923475.1 Gammaproteobacteria bacterium
AGGCCCGGCAGCCCCACGATGAGGAAGGTCTCGCGCCACGGCGCCGTGACGCCGAGCGCCGCGAACGGGTCGTGGCCGGTGGCGGTGAGCCAGGCGAAGAGGGCGCCGCCCAGGATGAAGGCGAGGCTGGAACCGAGCGAGACGCCCATCGAGTAGAGGCCGATCGGCTTGCCGACGCGGTCGCGCGCGAACAGGTCGCTGATGAGGGAGAGCGCGCAGGGCGTGAGCACCGCTTCGCCGAGGCCGACTCCCATGCGCGCGACGAACATGCCGACCGCCGACTCGACGAAGGCGCAGGCGGCGGTCATCAGGCACCAGATGAAGATGCCGAGGGCCACCAGGTGCGTGCGCCGCACGCGGTCGGCCAGCCGCCCGAACACCAGGCCGAAGAACAGGAAGAAGGTGGCGAACGCGGGCGGGCCCACCCATGCCATCTGGAAGTCGCTGAGGCCGAGGTCGCGACGCACCGGCTCGATCAGCAACGACAGGATCTGCCGGTCGATGAACGACAGCACGTAGGCGACGAGCAGCACCGCAACGACGGCCCAAGCGTGGGGCGCTGGAGCCGCAGACCGGGTTTCGGTCATGCTAGGGGTCCGGGCAAGGGAGTACGCGATGGAACCTTACAACGCCACGGTCGTGCAGTCATCCGTCCGACCGGTCGTCAAGGCCGACGGCGGTTTCCGGCCGGAGGTGCTGCGCGCCAACGCCGAGCATGCGGCCCTGCTGGTGCGGCAGGGGGCGGCGGCCTTCCGCAGCAAGCTGTTCGTGCTGCCCGAGTTCTGCCTCCACGGTTTCGAGCTCGGGGTGCCGACCCCCGCCTGGTTGCAGGCGGCGATCGAGTTGCCCGGGCCCGAGATCGAGCCGCTCTGCCGCGCCGCCCGCGACACCGGCGCCTACGTCGCCGGCATGGCCTACGAGCGCATCCCGCAGTTCCCGGGGCGGTTCTTCAACACCGCCTTCATCATCGACCCGCGCGGCGAGGTCGCGCTGCGCTACCGCAAGATGTATTCATTGACCGGCAAGACCACGCCGCAGGACGTCTACACCGAGTACTGCCGGTTGTTCGGCGGCCCCGAGTCCCTGTTCCCGGTGCTCGACACGCCCCTCGGGCGGCTGGGCGCGCTGGTCTGCTACGACATCCACTTCCCGGAGGTCGCGCGCTGTCTCGCGCTGCGCGGCGCGGAGGTGCTGCTGCATGTCACCAGCGAGGCGCGCGGGCCGGAGCACTTCGAGGAGGGCGGCGGAGCCTGGAGCGCGGTGCGCAAGGCGCGCGCCTGGGAGAACGTCTGCTACCTGGCGATGGCCAACACCGGGCCCAACCTCGACTCGGACCTGCCGCCCAACGTCTGCCACGGCGGATCCCAGATCCTCGATTTCACCGGCCGCGCGCTCAACCGTTGCGAAGCCTGCGCCGATCAGCGTTGCGGAGATCGCTCGTCGCGAGATCGCTCGCGCGCGCGGCTCTATCTACCTCTGATCCTGCGACGCGGCCTACGGCGAGTGCCTGCAAGCGCGTCTTGATGGTGCAAGAGGCGGATCCCAACGGAGGATCTGCTCATGCAGACCATGAATCTCGACAAGTTCCGCGAGGCGCTCACCCTCGCGGCGCGCGTCAAGGGCGAGCCGGGCGTTGTTGCCCAGAAGAAGCTCATCCTCGACCGCTACATGATCGTGGACGCCGACGGCGTCGCGGTCGATCCCGAAACACTTGATGTCACCATCGCTCCGGCCGCGCTCGCGGTCGAAGAGGACGCCGCCAAGCCGGCGGAGGAAGATCCCATGACCAACGAAGAGATCACGAAGAGCGTCCGCGCGGTCGTCGCTGCGGAGCTGAAGGCGTCGCCGCGCGCGAAGTGCGCCGCGAACATCTCGCGCAGGCGCGGGTTGAAGAGGATCGACTTGGCCCAGCCCTCGCCCGCGCCCAGCACGTCCCCGTAGGAGAACCCGCCGCAGGCCACGAGGCCGTGGAAACCCTCGAGCGTGGCGCGACCGGCGATGAGGTCGGTCATGTGGATGTCGTGGGCCTCGAACCCCGCGCGGTGGAACACCGCAGCCATCTCCGACTGGCTGTTCACGCCCTGCTCGCGCAGCACCGCCACCTTCGGGCGCGCGCCGCGGACGATGACGGGCGCGGCGATGTCCTCGCGCGGATCGAAGGACAGCTCGACGCCGAGCGGCGGCGCATCGAAGGCGGTGGCGGCCGCGAACTCCTCGCGCGCGCACTGCGGATCGTCGCGCAGATCGCGCATGCGGAAGGAGGTCTCGGACCACTCGCGCTTGAGCGGCTCCCAGCGCTCGTCGATGCGGGTGGTGCCGGCGCGCAGGTGGATGCGGTCGGACCCCGGCAACGGGCGGCCGATGACGGCGCTGCAGCGCTGCACGCCGCAGGCATCGAGCACGCCGAGCACATGCGGCGCATCCACCGCACGCACCTGCAGCACCACGCCCGGTTCCTCGGCGAAGAGCGCGGCGAGCCCATCGCCGGCGGCGCCCGTGAGGTTCACCTCGAGCCCGCAGTGGCCGGCGAAGGCCATCTCGAGCAGCGTCACCGCGAGGCCGCCGTCGGAACGGTCGTGATAGGCGAGCACATGGCCCTCGGCGCGCAGTCGTGCGAGCGCGGCGGCGAGGCCCTTGAGCAGCGCCGGTTCGTCGAGGTCGGGCGGCAGGCTGCCGAGCAAGCCGCAGGTCTGGGCCAGCACCGAACCGCCGAGGCGGTCGCGGCCACGCGAGAGGTCGACCAGCACCAGCACGGTGTCGCCCTGGTCGGTACGCAGCTGCGGGGTCCAGCTGCGGCGCACATCGCCCACCGGCGCGAACGCCGAGACGATGAGCGACACCGGCGCGACCACGGACTTCGGCGCGCCGTCGGCCGCATCGCCCTCGCGCCAAGCGGTGCGCATCGACAAGGAATCCTTGCCGACCGGGATGGCGATGCCGAGCGCGGGGCAGAGCTCCTCGCCGACGGCCTTCACCGCCGCGAACAGCGCGGCATCCTCGCCGGGCTCGCCGCAGGCCGCCATCCAGTTGGCCGACAGCCGCACGTCGCCGAGCGCGCGGACATCCGCGGCGAGGATGTTGGTGATGGATTCGGCGACCGCGAGCCGCGCCGCGGCCGCGGCATCGAGCAGCGCGACCGGCGTGCGCTCGCCCATCGCCATCGCCTCGCCGGCGTGGCCGAAATAATCGGCGGTGGTGACGCCGCAGTCCGCGACCGGCACCTGCCAAGGGCCGACCATCTGGTCGCGCGAGATCATGCCGCCGACGCTGCGGTCGCCGTCCGCCGCCACCACCAGCACGTAGCGCTCCTGCGACTCGTTGCACCAGAGCTCCATCGGCGACATGCCGGGCTCGTCGTTGAGGATGGCGCGCAGGTCGACCACGGCGCCGCGGCCGCTGTGCGCGACCGCCTCGGGCACGGCGTTGGAGAGGCCGCCCGCGCCGACGTCGTGGATCAGCAGGATGGGGTTCGCCTCGCCCTGCGCCCAGCAGCGGTCGATGACCTCCTGCGCGCGGCGCTGCATCTCGGGGTTGCCGCGCTGCACCGAGGCGAAGTCGAGGTCCGCGGAAGAGGTGCCGGCGCCGACCGAGGACGCCGCGCCGCCGCCGAGGCCGATGAGCATGGAAGGGCCGCCCAGCACGACGATCTTGGCGCCCGGCGGGCAGTCGCGCTTCTCGACGTGGTCGCGGCGCACGTTGCCCATGCCGCCGGCGATCATGATCGGCTTGTGGTAGCCGCGCGCGCGGCCCGGCGCGTCGCCCGGGCCCTGCACTTCAAGGGTGCGGAAATAGCCGCAGATCGAGGGACGGCCGAACTCGTTGTTGAAGGCCGCGGCGCCGATCGGCCCCTCGAGCATGATGTCGAGCGCCGAGGCGATGCGGCCCGGCTTGCCGAGCTTGGCGACGCCGGGGGCGGTCTCCCAAGGCTGCGCGAAATCAGGCAGGCGCAGGTGCGAGACGGAGAATCCGACGAGGCCCGCCTTGGGCTTGGCGCCGATGCCGGTCGCGCCCTCGTCGCGGATCTCGCCGCCCGAGCCGGTGGAGGCGCCCGGGAAAGGCGAGATCGCGGTCGGGTGGTTGTGGGTCTCCACCTTCATGAGGATGTCGATGGGCTCGGCATGCGCGCGGTAGACGCCGGTCGCCGGGTCCGGGAACCAGCGCTCGCCCGCGCTGCCCTCGATGACGGCGGCGTTGTCGCGGTACGCGCTCAGCACGCCCTGCGGCGCGCGCGCGTGGGTGTTGCGGATCATGGCGAACAGCGACTTCGGCTGGCGCTCGCCGTCGATGACCCAGTCGGCGTTGAAGATCTTGTGCCGGCAGTGCTCGGAGTTCGCCTGCGCGAACATCATGAGCTCGACGTCGCTCGGGTCGCGGCCGAGCGCGCGGAACGCGGCGAGCAGGTAGTCGATCTCGTCGGCCGAGAGCGCGAGCCCGAGCTCGGCGTCGGCGCGCACCAGCGCCTCGCGGCCGACAGCCAAAGATATCCGGCGCAACGGCCGCGGCGCCTCGCGCGCGAACAGCGCCCGCGCCTCGTCCGCCGCCGTGAGCACCGCCTCGGTCATGCGGTCGTGCAGCAGCGCGGCGACGGCCTCCCGCTGCGCGGCGGGGAGCGACGCCGCGGCATCCGGCGCCGCGGGACCCGCGAGCCGCAACCGGTACTCGATGCCGCGCTCGATGCGCCGCACGGCGGCGAGCCCGCAGACCCGCGCGATGTCGGTGGCCTTGCTGGCCCAGGGCGAGATGGTGCCGGGACGCGGCACGACCCAGAGCGCGATGCCCGCAGCGTCGCCGTCGCCCGCGGCGCCCGCCGCACCCCCGCCCGTCCGCCGCGGGCCGTAGGTCAGCAGCGCCTCGAGGCGCGCGAGCTCGTCGGCAGCGAGGTCGCGCTCGACATCGACGAAGTGAACGAAGGTCGCCTCGACGCCGGTGACGGCGGGCACGGCCTCGCGCAGCCGGGCGAGGATCTTGGCGATGCGGAAGGGGGACAGCGCGGCGGACCCGCCGATCGCGAGCATGCGGCGGGCGGCCTATTTCTTGGAGGCGTCGCCGGCGGGCGGCGAGTAGACGGGGCCGGGGAACTGCGCGACGTTGCCGCCCTCCCAGGCGCTGATCTTGCTGACGCCCTGCTGCGGCACCTCGTCGATGCGCAGCACCGAGTGCATGGGCAGGAAGCTGCGCTTGACGCCCGCGAACTCGGCCTTGATGCGCTCTTCGGAGGGGTCTACGACCACGCTCGAGCGCTCGCCGAAGACGAGCTGCTCGACCTCGATGAACCCGAACATCTCGCCCTGGCCGACCTTGCGGGCGTAGATCTCGTAGACCTTGCCCTGGTTGACGAAGACGACCTTGTAGATGTGCTTCGTGGCCATGCGCTGGGGAGCGGGAAAAGTGGCGGAGAGGGTGAGATTCGAACTCACGTGCCGGGATTAACCGACCATCCGATTTCGAGTCGGCGCCGTTATGACCGCTTCGGTACCTCTCCGGGGGCGCGCATTCTACCCTGCCCGGGGCCCGGCGGGGAATCAGGCTGCGGCGGGCCCCGCCGCAGGGGTGGAGGTCGGCCCCATGCGGGCTTTGCGCCAGGACCCGTGCAGGTAATAGGCCGTCGAGAGCAGCGCCGCGACCATGGCCGAGATGGAGAAGCTCCACCAGACCCCCTCAGCCCCCCAATGGCCGGCGCTGTACCAGGCGAGCGGCGCCCGCACCACGAGCAGCGCCAGAGCCAGGATGGCAAGCGGCGCCATGACCGCCCCGGCCGCCCGCACCACGCCCGACAGCACCATCGACACCCCGAACAGGGGGAAGGACCACAGGATGATGTGGTTGACGTGGACGGCGATGTCCACCGCCGGGCTGCCGGCCGGCAGGAACACGCCGACGCCGCGCCGTTCGGCGAGGTACAGCAGGACGACCAGGCTGCCGGTGAGCAGGAAGTTGAAGGCCACGCCCACCTTGGCGATGGTCGCGACGCGGTCCCAATGGCCGGCGCCGATGTTCTGCGCCGCCATCGACGACACCGCCGCGCTGAGCGCGAGCGCCGGCATCTGCACATAGTTCCAGAGCTGCATGTCGGCCGCGAAGGCCGCCGCGGTGGTCGAGCCGAACCCGTTGACGATGCCGAGGAACAGCACCGCGCTGGTCGACAGCACGATCATCTGCAGGCCCATCGGTATGCCCTTGCCGACCAGCGTGCGCACGATGCCCCAATCGACGCGCAACAGCTGCCGCTCGTCGGCGTGCAACGCGAGCGGGTGCCGCACCCGATAGACATGGCGCAGCAGCAGCCCCAGCGCCACGCACTGGGCCACCAGGGTCGCCGTCGCCGACCCGGCGATGCCGAGCGCCGGCACGGGCCCCCAGCCGAAGATGAAGAGCGGGTTGAGCACGATGTCGAGCACCGTCGAGACCAGCAGGAAGCGGAACGGGGTGCGCGAATCGCCAGCGCCGCGCAGCGCCGCGCTGACGAAGAAGAAGGCGTTGGAGGCCGGCAGCGCCAGGAACAGCACGCGCAGGTAGTCGATGCCGAAGGCGCGCGCGTCGTCCGGCGTGCCCATCCAGTGCAGGATGCTGGGCGCGAGCAGGAAGCCGACCGCAGCGAGCAGCAGCGACGCGGCGAAGAAGAACGTGGCGCTGCTGCCGACCACGCGCTTCGCCTCGGCGGTCTCGCCCGCGCCCACCGCGCGGCCGATCATGATGGAAGCCGCCATCGTGACGCCGAACACCGCGCCGAACAGCAGGAACACCACGATGTTGGCGTTGTTGGCGCCGGTGAGGGCCGCCGAACCGAGGAACTTGCCGATCCAGATGGCGTTGATCGAGCCGTTGATCGACTGCATCACGTTGCCGAGCAGGATCGGCAACGCGAAGGTGGCCAGCGCGCGGGGGATGGAGCCGGAAGTGAGCTTTGAGGCGTGTTTCATGAGCGGCGCTGGCGGAAGAAGCCGGAGAGCAGGGTACCGCACTCCTCCGCCAAGACGCCGCCGAAGACATCCACCCGGTGGTTGAGGCCTGCGATGCCGAACACGTCGGTGAGGCTGCCGGCCGCGCCGGCTTTGGGGTCCCAAGCCCCGAACACCACCCGCGACACCCGCGCGTGGACCAGCGCCGAGGCGCACATGATGCAGGGCTCGAGCGTGACGTAGAGCGTGGTGCCGGCGAGCCGGTAATCGCCCACCCGCGCGCCTGCGGCGCGCAGCGCCTGGATCTCGGCGTGGGCGGTGGGGTCGTGGGTGCCGATCGGGCAGTTGGCGCCCTCGCCCAGCACCTCGTCGCCGCGCACCAGCAATGCGCCGACCGGGACCTCGCCACGCGCTGCGGCGGCGCGCGCGAGGTCGAGCGCGCGGTGCATGAACTCGGTGTCAGTGGGCATCGGCGACTCCGAGGGCGATGCCGCCCGCAGCCTCAGCGCGGTTGCAGGGCGGCGAGCGCGGGATCGTCGGGATCGACCGCATACCACCCGGACAGCGCCTCGCGCGCACCGGCCTCGTCCCCGCCCTCGCTGCGCCACTGGGCGAGCGTGAGCAGCAGGTCGCGGTCAGGCGCGCGACGCGCGGCGACGGCGAGCGTCCGCATCGCCTCGTCGCGTCGGCCGGAATCGTGCATCGCGAGGGCATGCAGGTAAGCATAACGCGCCTCGCCGGGCGCGGCGCGCTCGGCGGCCGCGAACTCGGCGATGGCCTCGGGCTTGCGGCCCTGACGCACCAACGACAAGCCGAGCGCCTCGCGCAAGGCCGCCGCCTTCGGGATGACGCGCAGCCCCTCGCGCAGCAGCCGGTCGGCCTCGTCCTCGCGGCCTTGTCCGCGATAGAGGTCGGCGAGGTTGACGCGCGCCGGCACGAAGCGCGGATCGGCATCGAGCGCGCTCCTGAACGAGCCCTCGGCGCCCGCCGCATCGCCGCGCTGCAGGAGCAGGTTGCCGAGGTTGAGCCGCGCCTCGGGCCGGCTGAGGTCGTGGCGCAGCGCCGACTCGTACTCGGCGATCGCGGCATCGAACGCGGGCCGCGCGGCGGCATCGAGCTGCGTCGCCGCCGGCAGCAGCAGGCGCGCGGCCTCCATGCGCACCGCGCGCACGCGGTCTCCCAGGCGCGGCACGAGCAGCGCCGGCCTCGCCTCCGGCGGCAGGGCCTCGAGACGCGTCACGGCGACATGACGGGTGAGATCGTCGACATCGCCCAAGGCGCGCTGCAGCGCGGCGTCCGCGGAGGGGTTCGGATAGCGCGCGAGCAGCTCGAGCGCGGTGGCGCGCACCATCGCGGGTTGCCCCGCATCGTCCACGAGGCCTTGCAGGCCGCGCGCGGCGCCGGGCAGGCCGCGCCGGCCCGCATGCAGCGCAGGCCCGATGCTCGGCCGCGCGCGCCAGGCCGTGCCGTGCCAACGGTCGAGCGCGGCGGCGGCCCAAGGCGCGCCCTCGCGCGCATGGCAGCTGCCGCAGGCGTTCGGCGTGCCGATCGAGGCCGTCAGGTCGGGTCGCGGCACCTTGAACCCGTGGTCGCGCCGCGGATCGTTGACCATGTAGGTGGTGGCGGGCATGTGGCAGTCGACGCAGCGCGAACCGGCCTTGCCGGTCTCGTGCCGGTGGTGCTCGACGACGTCGTAGCGCGCGGGCGCGTGGCATTGCGCGCAGGTGGCGTTGCCGGGCAGCCGCATCTTCTGGGTGTGCGGATCGTGGCAGTCGCTGCAGGTGACGCCCGCCTGGTGCATCTTGCTCTGGCGGAACGAGCCCCAGATGAACACCTCGTCCTGCTGCTGGCCGTCGGCGTGGTAGAGGCCCTCGCGCAGCGTGACCGGCAGGAAATGGTCGAGCAGCCGGTCGCCGGCGCGCCAGCCCTCGGCGAACTGGCTGCGCCGCGAGTGGCAACGCGCGCAGGCCTCCATCTCGTGGTCGGTGGCGCGCGGCTGGCTGCGCCGCGAGTTGCCGGTGGCGGGATCTTGCGCCCAAGCGACGCCACGGCGCTCGTGGAAGGCGACCGCGAGGCCGTACGCGCCATCCCCGCGCTTGCCGCCGCGCATCGCCGCGATGTGCGCAGAGCCCGGCCCGTGGCAGGACTCGCAGCCGACCGAGACCTCCGCGTAGCGGGTGTCGTAGCCGCCCGTCGCGTCGTCGTAGCCCTTGCGGACATCGGTGGAGTGGCAGTCGGCGCACATGAAGTTCCAGTTCTGCGCGCGCTGCGTCCAGTGCAGCTCGTCACGGTGGTCGAGCTTCTCCGCAGGATACTGGCGGAACCAGCGCTGGCCGCCCGCCTCGGCGGGACGCGTGTCCCAGGTGACGGACACGGCCTGCAGCCGACCGCCCGGCAGTTCGACGAGATACTGCTGCTGCGGCTCGACCCCGAAGGTGTACTTCACCTCGAAATCGGCGAGCTTGCCGTCGGGTCCGTCGGTACGGATGAAGAACTTGCCGTCGCGCTTGAAGAACGTGGAGGTGACGCCGTCGCGGCTGTAGGTCGCGCCGCCGAAATCGCCGAGGACGGTGTCGGCGGTGGCGTGCTGCATGGCGCGGGCGTGCTGCGAGCCCCGCCAGGCCGCGCGCTCGGCCTGGTGGCAGGACGCGCAGGCGGTGCTGCCGACGAACGACGCGCCGCGCGCCGCCGCGTCGGTTGCAGCGACCTTCGCCGCACCACCCTCGCCCGCAGTACCGGCACCCGCGTGTCCGCGCCACCACCAGAGCGCGGCGGCGAGCGCGAGCAAGGCGACGCCGGCAAGACCGGCGTAGTCGGCCAGCTTGCGGCGTCGAGCGGCGGTGTCAGCGTCCTGGGGCGGGATAGGTGGCCTTCCAGTCGTCTTTCATGCTGAGGATCAGCCAGCCGCGCTGCGGGCCTTCGTCGAGGCCGCGGCGCAGCTTGTCGATGTGCGAGTCGCGATCATACGCGAACTCGCGTGCAGCGCCGCCGCGTCGCACCGGGCGCATGAGGCCGCGCTGCGGGACGACCAGATGCTCAATGAAAGGATCGTGCAACCATGGACGGCCGTGGCACCGGCCAAGGCGACCCTCCGGAGGGGACATGAAGAAGATGGCGACATTCGTCAAAGACACCCTCGTCGGCGGGGTGCTGTTCCTGCTGCCGGCCGTACTGGTGCTCTGGTTCGCCAAGAAGGTGCTGCCGCTTGCACAGACCACGCTGCTGCTGACCCGCCTCGGCGGCGGGGCCGCCGAGGCCTTGCGCCATGTGAGACTCGAGAGGGGCGCGGAGGCGCGATAAAGGGGACTTGGCGGCGCAGCCGCGCAGTGGCGCAGTGGCGCGAGACGGGTGCGCAGCGGACAATGTTTCCATGAAACGCACCATCCCGTTCACCATGCTCCTCCCCTCCCTTGCCCTGTCGGTCGTCGCAGCGGTCGCGGCGGCGCAGACCGCGTCGCCCGTGTTCCCTGACGCACGCGCCAGCGACCCGGTCACGATGCGCTGGATGGTGGGCGACCCGCCGCCGCCGGAACGACGCATCGCGTTCCACGACCTGTCTTACATGAAGTTCCCGCAGCTGCGTTGGAGCTTCTCGCACTGGCGCGAGCTCATCCCCACGGTCGGCATCCCGCGCGGCAGCGGTCCGGCGAGCGTGCTGCCGTATGCGCTGCGCGACGACCTGGACGCCGTGACCTTCACGCCGATGGGCGGCACGCAGCCCATGACCTGGGCGGAGTCGCTGCTCGCCAACTACACCGACGGCATCGTCGTGCTGCACCGCGGCAAGGTGGTCTATGAGCGCTACACGGGCGCGCTCACGCCATCGGGACAGCACATCCTGCACTCGGTCACGAAGTCCTTCTTCGGCACCATCGCGGCGATGATGGTCGCCGAAGGTTCGCTCGACGACCGCGCACTGGTCTCGAGCTACCTGCCCGAACTCAAGGATTCGGCCTTCGGTGACGCGACCGTACGGCAGGTGCTCGACATGACCACCGCGCAGAAGTTCTCCGAGGCCTACGCCGATCCCAACGCCGAGATCTGGGATTTCGCACGGGCCGGCGGCATCCTGCCGTGGCCGCAGGGCTATCTGGGCCCGAAGTCGCTCCATGAATTCCTGCCCACCGTCCGCAAGCAAGGCGAGCACGGCGCGGGCTTCGCCTACCGCTCGACGAACACGGAAGTGCTCGCTTGGCTGATCCGGCGCATCACGGGCAAGCCCGCGCAGCAGGTGCTGCAGGAGCGCATCTTCAGCCAGCTCGGCGCCGAGCAGGACGCCTACATGGGCATCGACCCCGCGGGCAACGCGGTCGGCGCGGGCGGACTCAATCTCGCGCTGAGGGACCTCGCGCGCTTCGGCGAGATGATGCGCCGCGACGGCCGTTGGAACGGTCGTCAGGTCGTGCCGGCGGCGGTGGTCGCGGAGATCCGGCGCGGCGGTGACCGCGAGAAGTTCAAGGCCGGCGGATATGCCACGCTGCAAGGCTGGAGCTACCACGACCAGTGGTGGCACTCGCACGACGACCACGGCGCCTACATGGCGCGCGGCGTGCACGGCCAGTCGCTGTACATCGACCCGAAAGCCGAGATGGTGATCGCGCGCTTCGGCTCGGCGCCCTGGGCGAGCGGCGTGTTCCTCGACCCCACCAGCCTGCCCGCCTTCCGCGCGATGGCTGCGCAGCTCATGGGAAAGAGCCGCGCGTCGGCCGCCGACGCCGGCAAGGCGGACCAGAAGCCATGATGCATCCAAGGAAGCATCCGCCCACCGGAGGACGCGATGCCCGCTGACCCATTCGCACACCCTGCTCCCGTCGCCGTGTCATGCCCAAGCCGGCATCGCAAGCGGCTGTCGAGCATGGTCGCGTCCATCGCCCTTGCCTTGATCGCCGGCGCCGCGTCGGCCACCTCGCCGGTCGGCCTCTGGAAGACGGTCGATGACGCCACCGGCGAAGCGCGCTCCCACGTGCGGATCACCGAAAGCGGCGGCGTGGTCACCGGTCGCATCGAGCGCATCCTCGCGCCGGGCAAGGCCGATGCGAAGTGCCTCGCCTGCAGCGGCGCGCGCAAGGACCAGCCCGTGTCGGGCATGACAATCATCGAGGGCGTGCGCCGCGACCGCAGCGGCGCGCAATGGGACGGAGGCACCATCCTCGACCCGAACAATGGCAAGGTCTATCGCGTGCGGCTCACGCCGCAAGACGGCGGGCGCAAGCTCGAGGTGCGCGGATTCCTCGGCCCGTTCCATCGCAACCAGTACTGGCAGCGCATCGAATGAGCGGCGCGGCTTCGCCACCCGTGTGGCTCGGACTGCTGGGCCTCCTCGGCCTGATCGGCCTCGCCGGGCTCATGGGCCTGCGGCATCCGGTCCCGCGCAGCACGCCCGGCGCAGGCGTGAGGCTGCTCGGCCTGCTCGGCCTGCTCGGTCTCGCGGGCATATGGATCCCGGGAGCGGGCGCCGCAGGCGCGTTCGGCGCGCTCGGGTTATGGAACCACCCGCGCGCCGACCTGCATCGTTGGGCGCGTCTCGGGTGGCTCGGCCTGCTCGGTCTGCCGCCGATCATCCGCGCGCTGTCGGGCGGCTGATCGCCGCCCGACGCCCCGACCCCCGCGCGATCAATGCGCGCAGTCAGGTGGCGTCTCTTTCTTGGGCTCTTTCTTCTTCCCGAACATGCCGCCGAGCGCACCGCCGACGGCCCGGCCGAGACCGCCGCCCAGCATGCCGCCCACGCCGGCCGCGCCGCCTTCCTCCTCGGGCGGCTTGCAGCCCGGACGCGCATCAGCGGTCGGCGATCCCTCGTCGGACCCGCCGTCCTCGCCCATGTCCTCGCCGAGCGTCGCCATGGTCGAGCTCTTGTTGCGCACCCGGACCGCCCATTCCGGCTCCCAAGGGATGTTGATGTCGGTCGGGCGCGCCGGATAGGCGAGGTTCAGCTCCGGGCCGTAGGCGATCATGCGCAGCATCGGCCCTTCGTGCTTGCCGAAGATGCCGCGAGGGATGGCGCACTGCGTCGCTGACGCCGCGAGCAGCAACAGTGCGAACCGGGAGAAGTTCCTGATGTTCATGGCCGACCTCGCGCGTGACTGCCCAAAACCGGGTCAACCGACCGCATGATGGAAAACAGCATCCTCGCCACCACCTCTTACGCGATCCGGACCCTGTCCCGGACATCTCTACGCAGCGTGGTCGCCTCAGGCGCTGAACATGGACACCCCGAGCGCGAGCAC
>RFTM01000121.1 GCA_009923475.1 Gammaproteobacteria bacterium
CCGTCGACGAAGGTCCAGCGTGCGGCGGCCCCGGACGGCCCGAGCAGCGGCCGCGCGGCCTCGATGGCATCGGTCGTGAGCGCGGCGGGCGGGTCCCAACTCAGGCGCTCGACGCCGCGCAGCGGCGCGTAGCGCCAGTTCTCGTCGCGCGTGGTCGGCAGGGCAGCTGCGGCGCTCATGGATGCCGCTCAGGCCGCCGCTTCGGCGAGCAGCCAGTCGTAACCGCGTGCCTCGAGTTCCAGCGCGAGCTCCGGGCCGCCGCTGCGCAGGATGCGGCCGCGCGCGAGCACGTGCACCCGGTCGGGGCGGATGTGGTCGAGCAGGCGCTGGTAGTGCGTGACGAGCACGATGGAGCGGTCGGGCGCGCGCAGCGTGTTGACCCCCTGCGCGACGACCTTGAGGGCATCGATGTCCAGCCCCGAGTCGGTCTCGTCGAGCAGCGCGAGCGCGGGCTCGAGCACCAGCATCTGCAGGATCTCGTTGCGCTTCTTCTCGCCGCCCGAGAACCCCTCGTTCACGCCGCGCGACAGGAAGGCCTCGTCCATCTGCATCAGCTTCATCTTGGCGCGCACCAGCTGCAGGAACTCGAAGGCGTCGACCTCCGGCAGCCCGCGATGCTTGCGCGCGGCGTTGAGCGCCGCCTTGAGCAGGTAGACGTTGTTCACGCCCGGGATCTCGACCGGATACTGGAAGCCGAGGAACAGGCCCGCCTGCGCGCGTTCCTCGGGCGCGAGCGCGAGCAGGTCCTGCCCGCGGAACAGCACGCTGCCCCCCGTCACCTCGTAGCCCGGCCGCCCGGCGAGCACGTAGGAGAGCGTGCTCTTGCCGGAACCGTTGGGTCCCATGATGGCGTGCACCTCGCCTGCGGGCACGCTGAGGCTGATGCCGTCGAGCACCTTGCGTCCGCCGACGCTCGCGTGCAGGTCCTTGATCTCGAGCACGGTCATGTCTCCTCAGCCCACCGCGCCTTCGAGGCTGACGGCGAGCAGGTTCTGGGCCTCCACGGCGAACTCCATGGGCAATTCCTTGAAGACGCTCTTGCAGAAGCCGTTGACGATCATGTTGACGGCGTCCTCTTCGGGGATGCCGCGCTGCAGGCAGTAGAACAGCTGGTCCTCGCTGATGCGCGAGGTGGAGGCCTCGTGCTCGACGGTGGCGCTCGGGTTGCGCACCTCGACGTACGGGAAGGTGTGCGCGCCGCAGCGCCCGCCCATCAGCAGCGAGTCGCACTGGGTGAAGTTGCGCGCGCCCTGCGCCGACGGCAGGATCTTGACGAGCCCGCGGTAGGTGTTCTGGCCGCGGCCCGCCGAGATGCCCTTGGAGACGATCGTGCTGCGGGTGTTCGGGCCGATGTGGATCATCTTGGTGCCGGTATCGGCCTGTTGGCAGTGGTTGGCGAGCGCCACCGAGTAGAACTCGCCGACCGAGTTCTCGCCGCGCAGCACGCAGCTCGGGTACTTCCAGGTGATGGCGGAGCCGGTCTCGACCTGCGTCCAGGAGATGCGCGAGTTGCGGCCGCGGCATTCGCCGCGCTTGGTGACGAAGTTGTAGATGCCGCCGACGCCGTCCTCGTCGAGTCCGGGCGGCAGGCTCTCCGACTCGATGTCGGTCACGAAGCCGTGCTGGTAGCCGCGGCCGACGAGATCCTGCAGTTGGGCGTCATCGCTCATGGGTGGGGTCTTCAGCGGGTGAGGGCGGCCGCGGCGCGACCGCCGATGACCGGGCGCAGTTCGCGCTCGAGGGGGGCGAGGCGCAGCTCGGCGGCATCGAGGCCCGCCAGCTGGGCGAGGCTGACGCCGTGCAGCGAGTGCCGCAGGGCGAGGTTCACGCGCTGCCAGGCGCGCCCGACCCCGCAGGTGGTCTCGATGTCGCAATGCCCCTGGCCGGCCGAGCAATCGGTCACGGCCACCGGCCCCTCCAGGGCGTCGAGGATGGCTGCGGCCGAGATGCCCGCCGCCGGGCGGGCGAGGGCGTAACCGCCGCGCAGCCCGCGGGTGGAGCGCACGAGCCCCGCGCGGTGCAGGGCCTTCAGCGCCTTGCTGACCGTCGGCAGCGCGATGCGGGTGCGGCCCGCGAGCTCGGCCGTCGACAGCAACGACCCGGCCGGCTCGCGCGCGAGGGCGGCGAGGATCACGGTCGCGTAGTCGGTCATCTTGCTGATGCGGATCATAAAACAGCACCATTTTAGTCCAGATTGCGCCTGCCTGCATCCTCCCCGGGGAGGAATACGGTGTCCTGCCGCCCTGAAACCCCGTCCCCCTTTGGTAAAATGGGCGGCTAACCCCACAGGAGCAAAGCGGACATGAACCACGCGGAACTCGAGAAGATCGCACGCGGCATGGTGGCCCCGGGCAAGGGCATCCTTGCCGCCGACGAGAGCACCGGCACCATCAAGAAGCGCTTCGACGCCATCCAGCTCGAGTCCACCGAGGCGCACCGCCAGCTCTACCGCGAGATGCTGTTCACCGCCCCGGGCGTCGCCGACGCCATCAGCGGCGTGATCATGTACGACGAGACGCTGCGCCAGAAGACGCGCGCCGGCGTGCCCTTCGCGCAGCACCTCGCCGCGCTCGGCATCATCCCGGGCATCAAGGTCGACCAGGGCGCCAAGGCGCTGACCAACTTCCCGGGCGAGACCGTCACCGAGGGCCTCGACGGCCTGCGCGAGCGCCTCAAGGAATACCACGGCCTCGGCGCCCGCTTCGCCAAGTGGCGCGCGGTCATCGACATCGGCGCCGGTTTCCCGACCCGCTTCTGCATCGAGGCCAATGCCCACGCCCTCGCGCGCTATGCCGCGCTCTGCCAGGAGCAGGGCATCGTGCCGATCGTCGAGCCCGAGGTGCTGATGGACGGCGACCACTCGATCGAGCGTTGCGAAGAGGTCACCGACGAGGTGCTCTGCGAGGTGTTCCGCCAGCTCGCCGGCCACCGCGTGCACCTCGAGGGCATCGTCCTCAAGCCCAACATGGTCATCTCCGGCAAGAAGAACGCCTCGCGCGCCGGCCCCGAGCAGGTCGCGGAGGCCACCGTGCGCTGCCTGCTGCGCCATGTGCCGGGCGCGGTGCCGGGCATCGCCTTCCTGAGCGGCGGCCAGAGCACCACCGAGGCGACGCTGCACCTGTCGCTCATGAACCGCAAGCCGCTGCCCTGGGCGCTGACCTTCAGCTATGGCCGCGCGCTGCAGGATTCGGCGCTCAAGGCCTGGGGCGGCAAGCCCGACAAGTTCGAGGCCGGCCAGCGCGAGTTCATGCGCCGCGCCCGCCTCAACGGCCTCGCGGCCAAGGGCGTCTACACGCCCGACATGGAAAACAAGGCCGCCTGAGGATGTCCGACGCCGTCGTCCGCGTCCGCGACCTGCACTACGGGTTCGGCTCCCGCGCGATCTTCGCCGGGGTCGACCTCGAGGCGCATCGCGGGCGCGTGACCGCGGTGATGGGCCCGAGCGGCACCGGCAAGACCACGCTGCTGCGGCTCATCACGGGGCAGGTCGCGCCGGCCAGCGGCAGCGTCGAGGTGTTCGGCCAGGAGGTCACGCGCCTCGACACCGCCGGCATCTACGCGCTGCGCAAGCGCATGGGCATGCTGTTCCAGAACGGCGCGCTGCTCACCGACCTGTCGGTGTTCGAGAACGTCGCGTTCCCGGTGCGCGAGCATGCACGCCTGCCCGAGCCCGTGCTGCGGCAGCTCGTGCTCACCAAGCTGCACGCGGTCGGCCTGCGCGGCGCCGCCGACCTCATGCCGCCCGAGCTCTCGGGCGGCATGGCGCGCCGGGTCGCGCTCGCCCGCGCCATCGTCATGGACCCGGAGCTGCTGATCTACGACGAGCCCTTCGTCGGCCTCGACCCGGTGTCGATGGGGGTCGTCGTGCGCCTCATCCGCGCGCTCAACGACGCGCTCGGCATCACGAGCATCGTCGTCTCGCATGACGTGCGCGAGCTCGCGAGCATCGCCCACCACAGCTACCTGCTGTCGGGCGGCAAGGTGGTGGCGCATGGCACGCCGGCCGAGCTCGACGCGAGCCCGCTGCCCGTGGTGCGGCAGTTCATGAGCGGCGAGGCGGACGGCCCGGTGCCGTTCCACTACCCGGCCCCCGACTACCATGCCGACCTGCTCGGCGGGCGGCCGCGCACATGATCGCCGAGACCTTGAGCCGTGTCGGCCGCGTCGGCCTGTTCCTCGTGCGCGTGCTGCGGCAGGCGCCGGCGGCGCTCGCGCGGCCGCGCGCCGTGGTCCATCAGGTCTACAACGCCGGCGCCCGTTCGCTCGTCATCATCATGCTGAGCGGCCTGTTCGTCGGCATGGTGCTCGGCCTGCAGGGCTTCGACCTGCTGCAGCGTTTCGGGTCCGAGGACGCGCTCGGCATCGCCGCGGCGCTCGGCCTCCTCAAGGAGCTCGGGCCGGTGGTCACGGCGCTGCTGTTCGCCGGGCGCGCCGGCACCTCGCTCACCTCCGAGATCGGCCTGATGCGCGCCACCGACCAGCTCACCGCCATGGAGATCATGGCGGTCGACCCGCTGCGCAAGGTGGTCGCGCCGCGCTTCCTCGGCGGCGTGATCGCGATGCCGCTGCTGGTCGCCGTGTTCAACGTGGTGGGGCTCTTCGGCGCGCAGCTCATCGGCGTGCAGGTGATGGGCGTCGACCCCGGGGCGTTCTGGTCGCAGATGCAGGGCGCGGTCGAGCTCGACGACGTCAACGAGGGCATCGTCAAGAGCCTGTGTTTCGGCGTGGCCTGCAGCCTGGTCGCCGTCTACGAGGGCTACCACGCCGCGCCCACGGCCGAGGGCGTCGGCCTCGCCACCACGCGCACCGTGGTCATCTCCTCGGTGCTGACCCTCCTCATCGACTACATCCTGACAGCCGCTTTCCTCGGCAGGTGATCCCATGAAACCGCAACGCAGCCTCGAGATCGGAACGGGCCTGTTCGTGCTGCTCGGCTTCGCCGCGCTGGTCTTCCTCACCACGCAGCTGCCGGGCAGCGGCATGCGCGTCGGCGCGGAGCAGGGCTACCGCGTGCTCGCCAAGTTCGACAACGTCGGCGACCTGAAGCCGGGCGCGCCGGTCAGCATGTCGGGCGTGCGCGTCGGCCGTGTCGAGGCGATCCGCTTCGACCCCACCGACTACCGCGCCGAGGTGACGCTGCGCATCGAGCGGCAGTACGACCGCATCCCGGACGACAGCGACGCCAGCATCCAGACGCAGGGCCTGCTCGGCGGCAAGTACGTCGGCATCGGCGCCGGCGGCTCGGAAACTTTCCTCGCCGACGGCGGTCGTATCGATTTCACGCAGTCGGCCATCGTGCTCGAGTCCCTGGTCAACAAGTTCTTCGCCAACTTCGCCGACAAGGGCGGGGCCAAGGCCGCGCCGGAACAGGAGGAAAAGACGCCGTGAAGACCGTCCTCGCCGCCTTCGCGCTCATGATCTCGTCGGTCGTCGCCGCGGCCCCCGCGCAGGCCCGCCCGGCGGCCGCCGTCGACAACAGCGACCCCACCCAGCTCATCGAGACCTCCGCCAACATCATGGTCGGCGAGCTCGAGGCGCGCCGCGCCGAGTTCCGCAAGGACCCGGCCAAGCTGCGCGCGCTGGTCGAGCGGGTGCTGCTGCCCAACTTCGATGTCGACTACGCCGCGCGGCTGGTGCTCGGCAAGCACTGGCGCAGCGCCACGCCTGAGCAGCGCAAGCGCTTCATCGACGCCTTCTACGGCTCGCTGATCGCGAACTACGGCGATGCGATGGTGGAGTTCACCGGCGACCGCATCCGCGTGCTGCCGTCCACCGTGCCCGCCGATGCGACCAGCGCGGTGGTGCGCACCGAGGTCAAGCGCGGCAACGGCAGCAAGGTGCCGGTCAACTATTCGCTGCGCAAGACCGAGGCCGGCTGGAAGGCCTGGGACGTGGTCATCGAGGGCATCAGCTACGTGAAGAGCTTCCGCGAGGACTTCGGCTCCGAGATCGACCAGAAGGGCCTCGATGCCGTCATCCAGCGCCTCGAGACCCAGAACCGCCAGGGCGGCAAGAGCTGATGAC
>RFTM01000122.1 GCA_009923475.1 Gammaproteobacteria bacterium
CCCGTCGCCTCGATGAGGTCCCCCACCACGCGGCCGATCATGCGGCGGATGGTCTCGTGGATGAGCCGCCGCCCGCCGAGGCCCGGATGACGGGCCAGCGCCTCGTCGTGCGCGCGGCCGAAGAGCGCCACCTCGCGCAGCGCGTCGACCTCGATCAGCCCCGCGCGCAGGCCGTCGTCGACGTCGTGGTTGTTGTAGGCGATGGCGTCGGCGAGGTTCGCGAGCTGCGCCTCCAGCGAGGGCTGGCGGCGCTGCAGGAAGCGCTCGCCGAGCTCGCCCAGCGCGCGCGCGTTGGCCGCCGAACAGTGCTTGAGGATGCCCTCGCGGGTCTCGTAGGTGAGGTTCAGGCCGTCGAAGTCGGCGTAGCGCTCCTCAAGCAGGTCGACCACGCGCAGCGACTGCAGGTTGTGCTCGAAGCCGCCGTGCTCGCGCATGCACTCGTTGAGCGCGTCCTGCCCGGCGTGGCCGAACGGCGTATGGCCGAGGTCGTGGGCGAGGCAGATGGCCTCGGTGAGCGCCTCGTGCAGGCCGAGCGCGCGCGCGATGCTGCGGCCGATCTGCGCGACCTCCACCGAATGCGTGAGCCGGGTGCGGTAGAGGTCGCCCTCGTGGTTCACGAACACCTGCGTCTTGTAGACCAGGCGGCGGAAGGCGTTGGAGTGGATGATGCGGTCGCGGTCGCGCTGGAACTCGCCGCGCGTGGCCGGCGGCGGCTCGGGGAAGCGGCGGCCGCGGCTGGTCGCGTCATGCGCCGCGTACGGCGCGAGCGGCGCGTCGTTGCCCGGCGCGCCCGTGGGATGTCCGCTCATGACAGGTGCGCTTGCAGCGTCGCCTCGAAGGCGTCGGTCGGCCAATCGTCGCTGAGGAAGGCCTGGCCGATGCCCTTCAGCAGCACGAGGCGCACGCGGCCGGCGCGCACCTTCTTGTCGAGCCGCATCGCGGCGCGCGCGGCGTCGGGCGTGACCGAACCGCGCGCCTCGGTGCGCAGGCCGAGCCGCGCCAGCAGGGCATCGAGCCGCGCGGCGTCGGCCGCCGGCAGCCAGCCGGCGCGCTGCGACATGCCGGCCGCCATCGCGAGGCCGACGCCCACCGCCTCGCCGTGCAGCCAGGGGCCGTAGCCCGTGACGGTCTCGATGGCGTGGCCGAAGGTGTGCCCGAGGTTGAGCAGCGCACGCTCGCCGGTCTCGCGCTCGTCGCGCGCCACGATGCCCGCCTTGATGGCGCAGCAACGGCGTACCGCATGCGTGAGCGCGGCGGGCTCGAGCCCGAGCAACGCGTCGGCGTTCGCCTCCAGCCAGGCGAAGAGCTCCGCGTCGCAGATGAGCGCGTGCTTGACCACCTCGGCGAGGCCCGCGCGCAGCTCGCGCGGCGGCAGCGTACGCAGCGTCGCGGTGTCCGCGACCACCGCCTGCGGCTGGTGGAACGCGCCGATGAGGTTCTTGCCGCCCGGATGGTTGACGCCGGTCTTGCCGCCGACCGAGGAGTCGACCTGCGCGAGCAGCGTGGTGGGCAGCTGCACGAAGCCGATGCCGCGCTGGTAGCAGGCGGCGGCGAAGCCCGCCATATCGCCGACCACGCCGCCGCCGAGCGCGACGATGAGGTCGTCGCGCGCGAAGCGGTTGGCGACCAGCGCGTCGATGATGCGCGAGACGGTCTCGAGGGTCTTGTGGCGCTCGCCGTCGGGCAGCACGATCTCGAGCAGCGGCGGGGCAGCGGCGCCGCGCGCGGCCGCGGCGGCGGACTGCAGCCGCGGCGCATGCAGCGGCCCGACGATGTCGTTGGTCACCACCGCCACCTTGCGCGCGCCCTGCGGGCCGCCCAGCACCGCGCCGACCAGCGCGGCGTCGCCCAGCAGGCCGTCGCCGACGTAGATCGGATAGGAGCGGTCGCCGAGGCCGACCGTGAGCGCGGGGGTCGGGGAGGTCACCGCGCCAGTATACGGTCCGCCGACCGCGGCACGTCGTACCCCTGCGCCCGCAGCCCCTCGACCACGCGCCGTACCACCTCGGCCACCTGCGAGCGGTCGGTGCGGACGGTGACCGCGGCGACCTCGGCGTAGAGCGGGGCGCGGTGCGCCATCAGTTCGGCGAGCCGCGCGGCGGGGTCGGCGACGCCGGCGACCAGCGGCCGGTGGGCGTCGCGGCGCACGCGCGCGGCCTGCTGGGCGACCGAGGTCTCGAGGTAGACGGCGGTGCCGCGCTCGCGCAGCACGCCGCGGTTCTCGGGCAGCAGCACGGCGCCGCCGCCGGTCGAGAGCACGATGCCCTCGCGCGCCGTCAGCTCGGCGATCGCGTCGCGCTCCCGCGCGCGGAACCCGGCCTCGCCTTCCTTGTCGAAGATGAGCGGGATGTCGACCCCGGTGCGCCGCTCGATCTCGGCGTCGGAGTCCACGAACGGCATGCCGAGCAGGCGCGCGAGCCGCTTGCCCACGGCCGTCTTGCCCGAACCCATCGGCCCCACCAGGAAGATGTTCCGGGACCCGCCCGTGCCGCCGCCCATGCTTCAAGCATATCCCACACCCTCCCCGGCGCGTCCCTGCGGACGTTCCGGTAACATGGGGCGTGCGTGAAGATCCCCCTCCCGAAATTGGCCGTCTGGGCCGGCGCGGCGCTCGCGGCGGCCATCCTCGGCATCGCCACGCTCATCTCCGGCGCCTACCTCTATGTGCAGCCGTCGCTGCCGAGCGTCGAGGCGATGCGCCGCATCGACCTGCAGGTGCCGCTGCGGGTCTATTCGCGCGACGGCAAGGTCATCGCCCAGATCGGCGAGCAGCGCCGCATCCCCGTCACCTACGACGAGGTGCCGGAGATGGTCCGCAAGGCCTTCGTGGCCGCCGAGGACGACCGCTTCTTCCAGCACTCGGGCTTCGATTTCGCGGGCATCCTGCGCTCGCTCGCCGTCAACCTCATACCGGGGTCGCGGCTGCAGGGCGCGAGCACCATCACCCAGCAGACCGCGCGCAACCTGTTCCTCACCCAGGAGCGCACCTGGCGGCGCAAGGTGCAGGAGATGTTCCTCACCTACCGCATCGAGCACGAGTTCTCGAAGCAGGAGATCCTCGGGCTTTACCTCAACGTCATCAGCTTCGGCAAGCGGACCTACGGCGTGGCCGCCGCGGCCGACCTCTACTTCGGCAAGAAGCTCGACGAGCTGACGCTCGCCGAGGCCGCGACCCTGGCGCGAGTCCCGCAGGCGCCCTCGCGCTACAACCCGATCTCCAACCCCGAGGCCGCCGCACAGCGCCGCGGTTACGTGCTGCGCCGGATGCGCGAGATCGGCTACATCGACGAGGCCACCGAGAAGGCGGCCGCGGCCGAGACGGTGCGCGCGCGCGAACATGCGCAGTCCTTCGACGTCGAGGCGCCCTATGTCGCCGAGATGGCGCGGCTCGAGCTGGTGCGGCGCTTCGGCGCGGCGGCGCAGAACGAGGGCTGGCGCGTCATCACCAGCATCGACTCGCAGATGCAGGAAGCGGCCAACGCCGCGCTGCGCGAGGGCCTGCTCGACTACGACCGCCGCCACGGCTGGCGCGGTCCGGTGGCGCGCGCGAAGCTGCCCGACGTCGAGTCGCCCGATGCGCTGCTCGAGCTGCTCGAGAGCCATCCGTCATCCGGCCCGCTGCTGCCGGCGGTGGTGCTGGAGGTCGGGCCGAAGTCCGCGCGGCTCTACGCGCGCGAAGCGGGCTTCGTCGAGCTCGGCTGGGAAGGCATGTCCTGGGCGCGCCCCAAGCGCGGCCTCGGCACCGGGCCTTCGCCCAAGCGCGCGGCCGACGTGCTCGCGAACGGCGACATCGTCTACGTGACGGCGCACACGCCGCCCGCGCCGCGACCGGCCGCCGGGGCCACCGCGCCCGCGGCCGCGCCCAAGCCGGTGATCGAGCTCGCGCAGGTGCCCGAGGCCGCGGCGGCGCTGGTCGCGCTCGCGCCCAACGACGGCGCGGTGCGCGCGCTGGTCGGCGGCTTCGACTACTTCGACCCGAAGGCCGGCAAGTTCAACCGCGCCACGCAGGCGAAGCGCCAGCCCGGCTCGGGCTTCAAGCCGTTCCTGTACTCGGCCGCGCTCGAGAACGGCTTCACCGCCTCGTCGCTGATCCTCGACGCGCCGTTCGTCATCGACGATCCCAGCATGGAAGAGGCCTGGCGCCCGGAGAACTCGAGCGGCGACTTCGAAGGCCCGATGCGCCTGCGCGAGGCGCTGGTGAAATCGCGCAACCTCGTGTCGATCCGCCTGCTGCAGGCGATCGGCATGTCGCCCGCCATCGCCTACGCCGAGCGCTTCGGCTTCGAGCGCTCGGCGCTGCCGCGCAACCTGACCATGGCGCTCGGCACCATGAGCGCGACGCCGCTGCAGGTGGCCGCGGGCTACGCGGTGTTCGCCAACGGCGGCCACCGCATCCAGCCCTGGTTCATCGAGCGCATCGAGGACCCGACGGGCCAGGTGCTCTACCAGGCCGCGCCGCGCCGCGCGAGCTGCGCCGGGACCGACGCCGCCGAGACCACCGGCGACGGCAACGGCTGCCGCCTGCCCGAGGACCGGCGCGCGCCGCGCGTCATCAGCGCCGCCAACGCCTGGCTGATGACCGACATGATGCGCGAGGTGATCACCCGCGGCACCGGCCGCCGCGCGCTCGCGCTCGGCCGCAGCGACCTCGCCGGCAAGACCGGCACCGCCTGGAAGGCGAGCGCGGGCGGCTACATCACCAACCGTTACGTGTCGGTGTTCGCCGGTCTCGCGCCGGCCACCGCCCCGCGCCTCGCGGCGGTGGTGATCATCAACGAGCCCGGCGCCGGCGCGTACTACGGCGGCGACGTGGCCGCGCCGGTGTTCTCGAAGGTGGTCGGCGGCGCGCTGCGCCTGCTCGCGGTGGCGCCCGATGCGCCGCTGCAGGGACCGGTCGACCAGATCCCGGACTCCGCGCCGATGCCCGACGAGCTGCCCGAGCCCTTGCCGCCGACGCCGGAGCCGGGCGCCGCGGTCACCACCGTCGCGCAGCGCGGCGAAGACGGCGCGGCGCGCGGCGGGGCGCGTCGATGAGCGCGGTGGCGCTGCAGCGGGTCTGCGCGGAGCTCGCCCGTCCCCCGGCCGGTCTCGAGGTCGAGGACCTCTCGCTCGACAGCCGCACCGTGCGCGCCGGCGGGCTGTTTCTCGCTTGTGCCGGTCGCCGCACCCACGGACTCGCGGCGCTGGACGAAGCGCTGCGGCACGGCGCGCGCGCCGTGCTGTGGGAGCCGGCTCCGGGCGTCACGCCGCCGGCGGCGGCTCCCGGCGTGTGGATGGCGCCCGTCACGGGGCTCGGCCGGCAGGCGAGCGCCATCGCGGACCGTTTCTTCGATGCGCCCTCGCAGCGCCTCGCGGTCACCGGCATCACCGGCACCAACGGCAAGACCACCACCGCTTGGCTGCTCGCGCAGGCGCAGCGCGGCGCCTATCTCGGCACCTTGGGCGCCGGCCTCCCGCCCGACCGCGTGACGCCGGGCGAGCTCACCACGGCCGACGCGGTCACGGTGCAGCGCCAGCTCGCCGCGGTGCGCGCCGCGGGCGCCGACTGCGTGGCGATGGAGGTCTCCTCGCACGCGCTCGACCAGGACCGGGTGGCCGCCGTCCGGTTCCGTGTCGCCGTGTTCACCAACCTGACCCGCGACCACCTCGATTACCACGGCACCATGGAGGCCTACGGCGCCGCCAAGGCGCGGCTCTTCGAGATGCCCTCGGTCGAGGCGCGGGTGATCAACGTCGACGACGCCTTCGGCGCCGAACTCGCGCTGCGCCACGCCGGCAGCGGCGCGCTGTGGCTCGCCTGCCGCACCGCGGCGGGCCGCGAGGTCGCCGCGCGCTGCATCGTGGCGGCGGCGCTCGCCGACGAGGTCGTGGTCACCGACGACAACCCGCGCAGCGAGCCGCCGCAGGACATCGCCGCCGAGATCGTCGCCGGCCTGCCCGCGGGCGTCCCGGTGCGCATCGTGCACGACCGCAGCGCCGCGATCCGCGGCGCGCTGGCCGCGGCCGGCGCCGATG
>RFTM01000123.1 GCA_009923475.1 Gammaproteobacteria bacterium
AGGCCGAGCCGCGCGATGTCGGCCGCCGCGGCGCGCGCCTCGCGGGCGCCGGCATCATCCTGCCGGTCGGGACGGAGCAGCCCGGCGTGCATCTGCTCCTGCGCGAAGGGCGCCTGCCGCCAGCGGAAGTACGCCACGAACTCGGCGCCATGCGCCATCGCTTCCAGCGTCCACAGCCGCACCATGCCGGCGAGCGGCGCGGGATTGCGCGCCGCCCAGTTCACCGGGCCCGGTTGCTGCTCCATCACGGCGAAGCGGCCACGACCGCAACCGCGGTAGAGGTCGTGGTGGAAGGCGGCGATGTCGGGGTGACCCTGGCGCGCGTAGCGCAGCTTGTCCGCCTCGTCGAACCAGAACTGCTCGAGGAAGCCGAGCGGGTAGCTGTCCCAGGTCACCACGTCGAGGTCGCGGCCGAGCGCATGGTGGTCGAACGAGGTCACGAAGCCCATCGCGTTGTGGGTGAGGTCGCGGCCCGGCGAACGCTCGCGCAGGATCGCGCACTGCTCGCGGTTGAACGCCAGCACCTGGTCGGAGGAGAAGCGCATGAAATCGAGCGCGTGTGCCGGGTTCGGCTCGGTGACCGTCAGCGTGGGCAGGTCGACCTCGTCGAAGGAGCGGTACTCGGCGCTCCAGAACACCGTGCCCCAGGCGGCGTTCAAGGCCTCGATGCTGCCGTGGCGCACCGCGAGCCAACGGCGGAAGGCCTGCGCCGCGGCAGGCGAGTGGCTCACCACCGTGTCGTGGCAGCCGTATTCGTTGTCGGTCTGCCAAGCCACCACGGCGGGGTGCTGGCCGTAGCGCCGCGCGACCTCGGTGGTGATGCGGCGCGACTCCGCGCGGTATCCCTCGTGCGAGAAACAGTAGTGCCGGCGGGAGCCGAAGCGGCGCGGCCGTCCCTGAGCGTCGACCGCCAGCATGTCCGGCATCGAGTCGACCAGCCACTTGGGCGGCGTGGCGGTCGGCGTGCCGAGCACCACGCCGAGGCCATGGCGGTGCAGCAGGTCGATGGCGCGGTCGAGCCAGCCCCAGTCGAAGCGCCCGGGCGCGGGCTCGATGCGGCTCCATGCGAACTCGCCGATGCGCACGCGGGTGAGGCCCATCGCCGCCATGCGGCGGACATCGTCTTCCCACCAGTCCTCGGGCCATTGTTCGGGGTACCAGCAGACGCCGAGACGCATCATGCGAGACGCTCCAATGCGATGAGCCACGCCGTCTGCGGCCAGCTGAGCGGCAGGGCGAGGCCGTGGTGGGCGAGGGCGTGAGCGCCGAGCACGAGCCCGTCGCGCCAGCGTTCGGGATCGGCGAGCCGCCGCGCCGCGCGCGCGGGCCACGGCTCGGGCAGCGTGACGCGCCATCGGGAGCCCTCAGGCAGGCCTGGCAGCCGGACCGGTGCCGCGTCGTAGTCGGCCGTGTAGCCGGTCTGCGCGGCGAGCGCGAGCGCGCGGCCCTCGCCGACCGCGAGCCATCCCGAGACGCCGGGCGTCGCGCACTCGATGGCGACGAGCTCGCCGTCGTGCAGCACGGTCCGCCACGCCTTGTAGAGCGCGATATGGCGCGCGAGCGTGGCGCGGTCGGCCGCGTCCATCGATGCGGGGTCTGCCTCGACTCCCATATGTCCGAACATCGCCACCTTGGCGCGGAAGTCCATCTCGAGACGGCGGCCGGTGACGGGGTTGGGGTCGGGGCCCACGTGATGACCGAGGATCGAGAGCGGCAGGTACTGCAGGTAGCCCGCGTTGATGCGCAGCCGCTCGACGGGGTCGTTGCCATCGCTCGCCCAGAAGCGGGCGCAGCGCCCGAGCATCGCGAGGTCGACGCGCGCGCCGCCGCTCGCGCAGGCCTCGATCTCGACACCGGGATGCGCGGCGCGCAGCCGGTCGAGCAGGGCGTAGAGCGCCAGCGTCTGCGCGTGGCCGCGGGCGGCGCGCGGGAACAGCGCGCGGTTGTGGTCCCACTTGAGGTAGCGGATGTCGTCCGTGCGCAGCAGCGCGTCCAAGGTCATGAAAAGGTGCTCCGCGACCTCGGGACGCGTGAGGTCGAGCGCCAGTTGGTGCCGCTGCGTGGGGCGTGCGCGGCCGGGTTCGTGCAGGCACCAGTCGGGGTGGGCGCGGTACAGGTCGCTGTCGGGGCTCACCATCTCCGGCTCCACCCACAGTCCGAAGTCCATGCCGAGTCCGCGCACGGTGTCGACCAGCGGCGTGAGGCCTTGCGGGAAGCGTGCGGCGTCGGGCCGCCAGTCGCCAAGCGCGCGCGTGTCGTCCACGCGCCCTGCGAACCAGCCGTCATCGAGCACGAACCGCTCGACGCCGAGCGCCGCGGCATCGTGTGCGAGGCGTTGCAGGGCCGCGAGATCCTGCTTGAAACCGAGCGCTTCCCAGGTGTTGAGATGCACGCGGCGCGGGCCCGCGGGTTTCCGCGGCAGCACCGAGAAGCGCACATGACGGTGCATCGAGCGGCGCAGCGCCGCGAACCCGCCATCGCCGACGCTGAACACCGCCACCGGCGCCTCGAAGGCGGCGCCCGGGGCGAGGGTCGCTTCACCCGCATCGAGGCGGGCGGCCATCAGCAAGCGGGCGCCGTCGGCATCGCGCTCGACGAGCACCTCATGGTCGCCGCTCCAGGCGAGGTGTGCGCCCAGCGTGAGCCCTCGCGTCTCGGCGGCGCTGCCGTCGTCGAGACCCGGCACCTCGTCGGGTGCGGGCGGGGTGAGCGTGGTGCTGTGGACCCAGGCCACGTCTGCGAGCCTGCGCTCGTACTTCTCGCACTGGTCGGGGCAGCGCCACGGCGCCTCGGGCGCGAGGTCGAGGTTGCACTTGCGCACGGCGTCACCGTTCGCGTACGTGCGGCTCTCGTAGTGCTTGCACTCGGTGCGCATCGGCATGTTGACACCAGGGGGTCGCCGGCTCAGCCGACGGAGCCTTCCATCTGCAGCTCGATGAGACGGCTCCACTCGACCGCGTACTCCATGGGGAGCGTGCGGGTGACGGGCTCGATGAACCCGTTCACGACCATGCTCATGGCGGCCTCCTGGGTGAGCCCGCGCGACATGAGATAGAAGAGCTGCTCGTCGGCGATCTTGGAGACCGTGGCCTCGTGGCCGATCTCGGCGTCCTTCTCGCCCACCTCCATGTACGGGAGCGTGCGCGACTCGGAGTCACCGTCCAGGATCAGCGCGTCACACTGGACGTGACTCTTGCAGCCGTGGGCACCCTCGTCCACGCGCACGAGACCGCGGTACGTGGTGATGCCGCCGTCCTTGCTGATGGACTTGGACACGATCTTCGAGGTGGTCTCCGGCGCGGCGTGCACCATCTTTGCGCCGGCGTCCTGGTGCTGCCCCGCGCCCGCGTAGGCGACGGAGAGCACCTCACCGGTGGCCTTCGGCCCGACGAGGTAGACGCTGGGGTACTTCATGGTGAGCTTGGAGCCGATGTTGCCGTCGATCCACTCCATGTGGCCCTCGGCCTCGACTCTGGCGCGCTTGGTGACCAGGTTGTAGACGTTCGGCGACCAGTTCTGGATGGTCGTGTAGGTGACGCGCGCACTCGGCTTCACCACGATCTCGACGACGGCGGAGTGCAGCGAGTCGCTGGTGTACACGGGGGCCGAGCAGCCCTCGATGTAGTGCACCTTCGAGCCCTCGTCGGCGATGATGAGGGTGCGCTCGAACTGGCCGGCGTTCTCGGAGTTGATGCGGAAGTACGCCTGCAGCGGCATCTCGCACTCGACTCCCGGCGGGACGTAGATGAACGAACCGCCCGACCACACCGCGGTGTTCAGCGCGGAGAACTTGTTGTCGCCGGGCGGGATGACCGTGCCGAAGTACTGCTTGACGAGGTCGGGGTACTCGCGCAGGGCGGTGTCCATGTCGCAGAACAGGATGCCCTGCTGCTCGAGGTCCTCGCGGTTGCGGTGGAAGACCACCTCGGACTCGTACTGCGCCGTCACGCCGGCCAGGTACTTTCGCTCTGCCTCGGGGATGCCGAGCTTCTCGTACGTGAGCTTCATCTGCTCGGGGAGGTCGTCCCACTCGTCGACCTGCTCGGTGGCGGGACGCAGGTAGTAGTAGATGTCCTGGAAGTCGATGTCGGGCATGTTGTCGGCGAACCACGGCGCCATCGGCTTGCGGTCGAAGATGCCGAGACTGCGCAGGCGGTACTGCGTCATCCACTTCGGCTCGCCCTTCCACCAGCTGATCTGCTCGACCACGCGGTCGCTGAGACCCTTCTCCGGCTCGAAGGCGTATTCGACTTCGTCGCTCCAGCCGAGGCTGTACTTGCTGAGGTCGAGATCAAAAGTGGTCACGCTGGTTCTCCGTCGGGTTGGCCATGTGCCCCGGCGGGGTCCGGGGGATTTGCACTACCCACATAGTACTAATTCGGCACCCTGATGCCACCGCCGCCCGGGCATCGAGGGAACGGGCAAACCCAAGTCACATCTGGGAAATCTGCCCACAGGTAGCGTGGCGAGGCTCATGGAACGTTTCGGTCTCGTCGGCCTGCCCAATGCAGGCAAATCCTCCCTCTACAACGCCCTCACGGGCGGCGGTGCGCTGGCGGCCCCCTACGCCTTCGCCACGAAGGACCCGAACATCGGGGTGGCCCAGGTGCCCGACCGGCGCCTGCTCGCGCTCGCCGAGATGTCGAAGACGAAGAAGACGGTCCACGCGAGCGTGCAGGTGGTGGACATCGGCGGGCTCGTGGAGGGTGCGAGCAAGGGCGAGGGACTCGGCAACAAGTTCCTCTCCAACATCCGCGAGGTGGACGCCATCGTGTTCGTGCTGCGCGCGTTCAAGGACGACGACGTGCCCGGCCCCGACGACCCGCTCGAGCACCTGCGCGTGGTGGAGGTGGAGCTCGCGCTCGCCGACCTCGAGACGGTGGAGAAGCGCCTGAAGACCGCGTCGAAGGCGGCGCGCGTGGACAAGAACGCCACGGAGGAGGCCGAGGCCATGCAGCGCGCCTACGACGTGCTGGCCGAGGGAACCCCGATCTACCGCTCGAACCTCTCGAAGGACGACCGCGAGGCGCTCGCCCCGCACTTCCTGCTGACCAACCGGCCCGTCCTCGCCGTGGTGAACGTGGGCGAGAACGAGCTGGACCGCATTCCCGCCGAGGTGGCGCGCGTGCGGGCCGAGATGTGCCCGCCGGGGGTCACAGCCGACATCGAGGTGATCGGCATGAGCGTGCAGATCGAGGCCGAGGCGGCCCAGCTCGAGGAGAACGACCGCGCCGAGATGCTCGAGGCGCTCGGCCTCGGCGACGGTGCCCTCGCCACCATGGTGCGCAGCGCGTACCACCTGCTCGGCCTGCGCACGTACTTCACCACCGGCGAGAAGGAAACCAGGGCATGGACGTTCCGTGCCGGCTCGAAGGCGCCCGAGTGCGCCGGCCGCATCCACACGGACTTCCAGCGCGGGTTCATCCGCGCCGAGGTCATCGGCTGCGGCGAGCTCCTCGAGATCGGGTCGTGGACGAAGGCGAAGGAACTCGGCAAGGTGCGTCTCGAGGGCAAGGACTACGAGTTCGTCGACGGTGACGTGACCGAGTTCCGGTTCAACGTCTGACCTATCGTTCGCCCATGGAACCGGTGTGGCTGGTGAGCAAGGGGAATGTGCTCGCGTCGGCCGACCTCGCCACCACGCGCGCGGAGCGCCGCCGCGGGCTCATCGGAGCTGCCGCCGTCACCACTCCCCTCGTGCTCACCCCGTGCAACTGGGTGCATTCCGTGGGCATGCGCACCACGCTGGATGTCGCGTATGTGGGTGCCGACGGCGCGGTCCTCGACATCCGCACGTTGCGGCCGTTCCGGGTGGCCCCGCCGAACCGCCGTGCTGTCACCGTGATCGAGGCGGCGCGGGGCTCGTTCGAGCGCTGGGGCCTGGCCGTCGGTGACGAGGTCGAGGTGCGCCGTCCGTGAGCGAGGGCACCACCTCCGTCGTGCACCCCGGGCTGTGGCTGGTGGCGACCCCCATCGGGAACATGGAGGACATCGCCCCGC
>RFTM01000124.1 GCA_009923475.1 Gammaproteobacteria bacterium
AGGTCGCCGGGCGTCCCGGGCCGGACTGCGGCATGGGGTCGCTGCGGGAACCGATGAACACCGACACCGAGGCGATGCCGTCGGAGAACACGAGGTGCTCGACCGGGCCGTTCGCGCCCGGCAGGTTCTGGCGGGCGCTCTGGGTCAAGCGGAACCCGGGCGGCAGTTGCGCGACGCTCCAGGCCGACACGGCGGCGCGCGCCGCGGCCATCGCGGGCACGGGCGCACTGCGGTACCACCGCAGGCGGTCCGTGGGGAAGCCCGGCTGGAACTCGGCATCGGCGATGTCGGCGACCAGGCGCAGCTCGGTGAACGAGAGCTCCTCGAGCGCTGCGCCCCGCTCGTCGCACAGCTCGGTCTTGAGCGGCATCGCGGTGCGGGTGTCGATCCAGATGCGATAGCCGTAGCGGTAGCCGTCGCGCGGCGACAAGGTCACCAACCACGCGTCCCTGCCCTGCTGCCGCACGCTGCGCACGGCCGCGACGGCGTAGACCTGCGAGGCGCGTTCGTCGAGCTGCGGGAGCGTGGCGAGCAGGCCGCCCGCACGCGGCCGCCGCTCGACCAAGGCCACGCCCTGGTCCGGCATCAGGGTGATGAGCTCGGGACCGCGGCGGATGAACTCGCGGCGCGAGCCGTCGAGCGGCACGATGCGCTCGGCGACCTCGTTGTCCTTGATGCGGTGCATGATGCGCAGCGTCTCGGCGCGGCCGCCGCGTTCGTGACGCAAGGTGCCGATGTAGTTGCGCTGCGCGAGCACCGTGTTCATGCGCTGCAGCAGCTCGCGGGCCTGGCGCATCGCGGCATCTTCCGGAGCGGCAGACGACACCGGCGGCGCGAGCAACGAGCCCGCGACGATCAGGCCCAACAGCGCGGTGTGCGCCCGATCGGCCATCAGCGGGCAGCCCCGTCCGTGACCACCGCCGGCGGTACGGTGTCGGCTGCGGCGGGATCGACGACCACGGCCGAGAGCGAGTTGCGGCGCAGCAGGGGCATCGAGACCTCGCTGTGCGCCACCAGGAACGTCGCGAGGGTCGCGCCGCCTACCAGCGGACCCGTGCCCTCCGTCGGCGGCGGCACGGTGTAGCCCGCGTCCGCGGCAGGCGGCGTCTTGGCGCCCGTCGAACCGGTCACGGCCTGGGTCGACAGCGGGGCCGGGATCACGAGTTCGGATGCGGGACCCGGGCGCACGGCATGGGCCATGTTGGCACCGGCGCCGGTGGCGGGGGTGTCGGTGCGCAGCCATAGCAGCGCGGCCGCCGCCACACCGGCCGCCAGCCCGAAGCCGCTCAAAGGAACGGCCCAGCGCGGCAACTGCGGCGCAGGCGCCCGGCCCGTCATCGTGCCGGAGGACCCGGAGGCCGCGTCATCGCCCGCATCCGCGTCGGGACCGGCATCGGCCAGCGCGGCGCGCACGCGCGCGGCGACATCGACCCGCGGGCCCGTGATGCCCCGCGCCGCGATGGGCTCGCCGCGCACCGCGGCGCCGATGAGCGCGTAGCTGCCCCATTGGCGGCGCAGGCTCTCGTCGCGCGCCAACCGGCGCGCCAACAGCTCGCATTCGGCCGGCGGCAGTTCGCCGTCGAACATGGCCGACAACTGGCTGGATCTTTCGTCGTCCGTCATCCTGCGACCTCGCCTCGTCCCAAGCCGCCGTCGAAGATCTCGCGCAAGCGGGCATCGACCGCCTCTCGCGCGCGGAAGATGCGCGAGCGCACGGTGCCCACGGGGCATTCCATGGCGGCGGCTATCTCTTCGTAACTCATGCCCTCGAGCTCGCGCAGCATGATCGCGGTGCGCAGGTCCTCGGGCAGCTGCTCGATGGCCGCCGTCACCGTGGCGCGGATCTCCTCGGTGAGCGCGAGCGCTTCGGGGGTGGCCGTGTCGGTCATGCGGTCCTGCAGGTCGCCGGGCGCGTCGCCGTCATCGCCGCCGCCGCGGTCGAGGTCGAACTGGACGGGATTGCGCGCGCGGGCCGCGAGCGCGTTCTTGGCGGTGTTGATCGCGATGCGGTACAGCCAGGTGTAGAAGGCGCTGTCACCGCGGAACCGCGGCAGGGCGCGGTAGGCCTTGATGAAAGCTTCCTGGGCAATGTCTTCCGCCTCGGTCTGGTTGCGCACGTATCGCATCACGAGCTTGACGACCTTGTGCTGGTAGCGGCGCACCAAGGCATCGAAGGCCCCGGCCTCGCCCTTCTGGGCGCGCTGTACCAGACTGAGATCGCTCTCGTCGGCGCTCATGGGGCCTGCCCCCTGGACGGGAGCGACGGGCCGCAGGACGCGCCTTGCGTCCGGTCTGACCGGGTCGACCGCGAAAAGTTCTCGTGACGGCGCGGATTTGCGGCGGATGTCATGGTGCGAGGGATCCCTGCCGCGCAGTGTAACCGCTCAGCGGCCAGGCCGCCCCGGCCAACTGCGCCCGGCAGCGCGACAGGCGCGGCCGAACGCTGCCGCGGCGCGCTCGTCGAGACCGCTGCGCCGCAGCAGCCGCGCCTCGGCGCCCTGCGCCCCCCTGCGCCGGTACAGCCACCAACCGAGGCCGGGGAGCTCGATGATGCGGTCCCAGTCTGCGGCTGCGCCGGCGGGCGGACCGGCAGGCCGCTCAGGCGTCGGCCGGGAGACGGCGGATCGCCGCCACCAATGCGGCGAGATGCGGGTCGACGGGCGGTTCACCGCGCAACAGGTAACCCGCAAGCTCGGGGTCGGGCAAGTCGAGCAAGCGGTCGAAATGGGCCGTTTCAGCGCTTGACGCCGCCCGGCCCGGACCGTCCAGCCAACGGACCAGCATCACGTCGAGCTCCTTCATGCCGCGCCGGCAACGCCAGCGCAGCCGTCCGGCGTCGCTGCCGGCCGGCGCTGCGGGCGCGCTCAAAGATGCTCGCGCTCGGCCATCATCTTCTTGATCTCGACGATGGCCTTCGCCGGGTTGAGGTCCTTCGGGCAGGCCTCGGTGCAGTTCATGATGGTGTGGCAGCGGTAGAGGCGGAACGGGTCCTCGAGCGCATCGAGGCGCTCGCCGGTCGCGTCGTCGCGGCTGTCGATGATCCAGCGGTAGGCCGCGAGCAGCGCCGCCGGACCGAGGTAACGGTCGCCGTTCCACCAGTAGCTCGGGCAGGAGGTCGAGCAGCAGGCGCAGAGGATGCAGGCCGAGGGACGGTCGATCTTCTCCTGGTCCTCCGGCGACTGCAGGCGCTCGCGGTCGGGCGGCGCCGGCGTACGCGACTGCAGCCAGGGCTTCACCGAGGCGTACTGCGCGTAGAACTGGGTGAGGTCGGGCACCAGGTCCTTCACCACCGGCATGTGCGGCAGCGGGTAGACCTTGACGTCGCCCTTCACCTCGTCGCAGCTCTTGGTGCAGGCGAGCGTGTTGGCGCCGTCGATGTTCATCGCGCAGCTGCCGCAGATGCCCTCGCGGCAGGAGCGGCGGAAGGTGAGCGAGGGGTCGACCTCGTTCTTGATCTTGAGCAGGGCGTCGAGGACCATCGGCCCGCAGTCGTCCATGTCGAGCTCGAAGCTGTCGACGCGCGGGTTCTCGCCGCCGTCCGGGTCGTAGCGGTAGACCTTGAAGGTGCGCACGTTCTTGGCGCCCTCCGGCGCCTTGTGCGCCTTGCCGTCCTTCCGGATGCGGGAATTCTCTGGGAGTCTGAACTCGGCCATGGCGGCTGTCCTCAGTAGGTCCGGGCCTTGGGCGGGATGGGATCGACGTCCGCGGTGAGCGTCGTCAGGTGCACCGGGCGGTAGTCGATGCGGGCATGGCCCTTGTCGTCCACCCAGCACAGCGTGTGCTTCATCCACGACGCGTCGTCGCGCTCCTTGAAGTCCTCGCGCGCATGCGCGCCGCGGCTCTCCTTGCGGTTCTCCGCGGAGCGGATGGTGGCGACCGCCTGGCCGAGCAGGTTGTCGAGCTCCATCGTCTCGATGAGGTCGGTGTTCCAGACGAGGCCGCGGTCGCTGGTGCGCACGTCGGCGAAGGAATCGACGGTGCGCTGCAGCTTCTCGCAGCCCTCGCGCAGCGACTCGCCGGTGCGGAACACGGCCGCGTCCGCCTGCATGGTCTTCTGCATCTCGAGGCGGATCTGCGCGGTCGGCCGCTCGCCCTTGGCGTTGCGGAAGCGGTCGAGGCGCGACACCGCGAGGTCGCCGGCATCCTTCGGCAGCGGCTTGTGCGAGGTGCCCGGCTTCACGATCGTCGCCGCATGGCGCGCCGCCTCGCGGCCGAACACCACGAGGTCGAGCAGGGAGTTGGAGCCGAGGCGGTTGGCGCCGTGCACCGACACGCAGGCCGCCTCGCCCACCGCCATCAGGCCCGGGACCACGGTGTCGGCGTCGCCGCCCTTCATGGTGACGACCTCGCCGTGGTAATTGCAGGGGATGCCGCCCATGTTGTAGTGCACCGTGGGCAGCACCGGGATCGGCTCCTTGTTGACGTCGACGCCGGCGAAGATGCGCGCCGTCTCGGCGATGCCGGGCAGCCGCGCCTTGATGACGTCGGGCCCGAGGTGCTCGAGGTGCAGGTGGATGTGGTCGGCGTCCTTGCCGACGCCGCGGCCCTCGCGGATCTCGATGGTCATGGAGCGCGACACCACGTCGCGCGAGGCGAGGTCCTTGGCGTTCGGGGCGTAGCGCTCCATGAAGCGCTCGCCGCGCGAGTTGGTGAGGTAGCCGCCCTCGCCGCGCGAACCCTCGGTGATGAGGCAGCCCGCGCCGTAGATGCCGGTCGGGTGGAACTGCACGAACTCCATGTCCTGCAGCGGCAGGCCCGCGCGCAGCGCCATGCCGCCGCCGTCGCCGGTGCAGGTGTGCGCCGAGGTGCAGGAGAAATACGCGCGGCCGTAACCGCCGGTGGCGAGGATCACGAGGTGGGCGCGGAAGCGGTGCAGCGTGCCCTCGGCGAGGTTGAGCGCGACCACGCCGCGGCACTCGCCGTTCTCCATGATCAGGTCGATGGCGAAGTGCTCGATGAAGAACTCGGCCTCGTTCTTGATCGACTGCTGGTAGAGCGTGTGCAGCATCGCGTGGCCGGTGCGGTCGGCCGCGGCGCAGGTGCGCTGCGCGATGCCCTTGCCGTACTGCGTGGTCATGCCGCCGAAGGGACGCTGGTAGATGCGGCCGTCGGGCGTGCGCGAGAACGGCACGCCGTAGTGCTCGAGCTCGATGACGGCGGCGGGCGCCTCCTTGCACATGAACTCGATGGCGTCCTGGTCGCCGAGCCAGTCGGAGCCCTTGATGGTGTCGTAGAAGTGGTAGCGCCAGTCGTCCTCGCCCATGTTGCCGAGCGCGGCGGAGATGCCGCCCTGCGCGGCGACCGTGTGGCTGCGGGTCGGGAAGACCTTGGTGATGCAGGCGGTGGAGAGGCCCGCCTCGGCGAGGCCGAGCGTCGAGCGCAGGCCGGCGCCGCCGGCGCCGACCACGACGACGTCGTAGGTGTGGTCGATGAAACTGTAGGCGGACATCAGGCGGATCCCGTGGTGAAGGCGATGCGCAGCACGGCGTAGGCGCCGGCCGCGGCGAGCAGCAGGTGCGCGAAGGTGGAGGCGAGCAGCGAGGCGACCTTCAGGCCCTTGGCATGGACATAGTCCTCGAGCACGACCTGCACGCCGAGCGCCGAGTGCCAGGTCAGCGTGCCGATGAGCAGCAGCAGGAGCACCGGATGGATGCCGCTGCCGACCCAAGCGCGCACCGCTTCGTGGTCGGAGGTCGGAAGGTGCACCACAGAGAAGGCGAACCAGACGGTGAGCGGCACCAGCGCCACAGCGGTCACGCGCTGCGCCCACCAATGCGACACGCCGGACTTGGCCGAGCCGCGGCCGAGCACCCGGCCGAGCGGGCTGCGCAGGCTCATCGCGGCACCCCCGCGAAGAAGGCCGCGTAGATGAACGCCGCCGCCAGCACCAGGGCGGCCGCCACCATGACGGTGGCGCTGCGCCGGGCCTCAGGCTTCTCGAGGCCGCGGCCGAGGTCCCAGTTGAGGTGACGGATGCCGTTGCAGAGGTGGTAGCAGAA
>RFTM01000125.1 GCA_009923475.1 Gammaproteobacteria bacterium
TTGGTGAAGACCTCGGCGAGGATGGCGTCCGGCGCCTTGTACGAGATGACGTGCACGCGGTGCACGCCGCCGGCGATGGCGTTCTCGATGGCCTTGGCCTTCGGCAGCATGCCCTCGTTGATGCGGCCCTCGGCGCGCAGCTTGGCGAGGCCCGCGAGGTCGGTGTAGGACACGACCGAGGTCGGGTCGGCGATGTCGCTGAGGATGCCGGGCGCGCCGGTGCAGAGCAGCAGCTTCTCCGCGCCCAGCGCGGCGCCGATCGCGGCCGCCACGGTGTCGGCGTTGATGTTGAGCAGCGTGCCCGCGTCGTCGCTCGAGAGCGGCGAGATCACCGGCATCAGGCCGGCGTCGAGCAGCTTGCGGATCACGTCGGTGTCGATGTAGTCGATGTCGCCGACGAAGCCGTAGTCGACGATGGCGTCGCTGCCCTGCAGCTTCACCGGCGCGCGCTTGTGCGCCTGGATGAGGCCCGCGTCGACGCCGCTGATGCCGAGCGCCGGCACGCCGAGCTCGCGGCAGGCGGCGAGGATGCGGGTGTTGATGAGGCCCGACAGCACCATCGCGGTCGCGTCGATCGAGCGCGCGTCGGTGACGCGACGGCCCTCGATCATCTGCGTCGGCACGCCGAGCTTCTCGGTGACCTCGGTGAGCTGCGGACCGCCGCCGTGCACGAACACGACGCGGATGCCGAGCGAGTGCAGCACGGCGATCTGCTCGACGAGCGCGCGGGTCGCCTCCGGGTCGCCGAACACGCCGCCCCCGGCCTTGACCACGAAGGTCTTGCCCTTGAAGAGGCGGATGTAGGGCGCGGCGCTGCGCAGCGCGCGGATGACGGCGGCGGGATCGGCTCGGTGCATGATCATTCTTCGGGTCTCCTTCAGGCGAGCAGGCGGTACAGCACCGCCATCTGCGCGGTCAGCCGGTTGTGGGCCTCGCGCAGCACGATGCTGCGCGGCCCGTCGAGCACCTCGTCGGCGACCGCGACGTTGCGGCGCACCGGCAGGCAATGCATGAACTTGCAGCCCGCGGCGGCGGTCGCGAACCAGTCCTCGCGCACGCACCAGTCCTTGAGGCCGGCGCGCAGCGCGGCGTCGCCCGCCGCATCGCCGTAGTGCGTCGTCGAGCCCCATTCCTTGGCGTACACCACGTGGGCCCCGGCGAGCGCGTCGGCGCGGTCGTCGGTCTCGCGCACCGAGCCGCCGGAGGCGGCGGCGGCGGCGCGCGCCTTGTCCATGATGGCGGGCGGCAGCGCGTAGCCCTCGGGGCGCAGCACCACCACCTCCATGCCGCGGTGCGCCGCCATGTGCACGGTGGCGGCGGGCACGGCGATCGGCGTGACGCGCGGATGGTTCGCCCAGCTCAGCACGAACTTGGCGCGCTGCGGCACGCCCACCTCGTCGAGGGTCTTCCAGTCGGCCAGCGACTGGCAGGGATGGTTGACCGCCGATTCGAGGTTGATGAGCGGCTTGTGCACGACGCCCGCCATCGCCTTGAAGCTGGTCTCGGCGACGTCGTGCGCGAGGTCCTTGCCCTCGGCGAACGCGCGGATGCCGAGCGCGTCGGCGTACGAGGCGAGCACCGGCAGGCCCTCGCGGATGTGCTCGGCGCAGGCGCCGTCCATCACGGCGCCGGTCCGCGTCTCGAGCTGCCAGGTGCCCTGGCCCGGCGTGATCACGAACGAGCTGCCGCCGAGCCGCTGCATGCCGACCTGGAACGAGGCGAGCGTGCGCAGCGACGGGTTGAAGAACACGAGGCCGAGGATCTTGCCGGCGAGGGCGCGCGGCTCGGGATGCGCCTCGAGGCGGCGCGCGAGCGCCAGCAGGTCGAGCACCTCGTCACGGCTGAGGTCGGCGAGGTCGAGGAAGCGCTTCACATGTCCTCCAGGGCCGCGCGCAGCAGGCCGACTTCGGGCTCGCCCAGCGTGTAGGGCGGCAGCAGCCGCAGCACGCGCGGGTCGCCGCTGGTGCCGGCGAGGATGTCCCGCTCGAGCAGCGCCGCCTGCACCTCCTTCGCGGGCCGGTCGCAGATGAGTCCGTGCAGGAAGCCCGCGCCCTGGTGGCCGACCACCGGACCCACGGTGCAGGTCGTGCGGATGAGCCCGGACACGCGGCGCACGTTGGCCAGCAGGTCCTCGGCCTCGATGGCGTCGATCACGGCCTCGATCGCGGCGCAGGCCATCGGTCCGCCGCCGAAGGTCGTGCCGAGACCCTCGAGCTTGAGCGCGGCGGTGACCGCGGGCGTCATCAGCAGCGCGCCGCAGGGGAAGCCGTTGCCGAGCGCCTTGGCGGTGGTGATCATGTCCGGGCGCACGCCGTAGAGGTCGGCGGCGAACGGATGGCCGCTGCGGCCGACGCCGATCTGCACCTCGTCGAAGATGAGCTGTGCGCCGACGGCGTCGCAGCGCGCGCGCAGGGCGGCGAGGAACTCCGCGCCCATGTCGAAGGCGCCGCCGACGCCCTGCACGGGTTCGACGATCACCGCGGCGACGTCCTCGCCGATGCCGCCCTCGACGGCGCCGATGTCGCGCCGCGGCAGGAAGGTCACGTCGAAGGGCGCGCGCGGGAACTCGTACCACTTCTTGTCGGCGCCCCAGGTGACGGCGCCCGCAGCGGCGGTGCGGCCGTGGAACGCGCCCTCGACCGCGACCACTCGCGTGCGGCGCGTCATCCTGAAGGCCATGCGCAGCGCGTTCTCGTTGGCCTCGGCGCCCGAGTTGACGAAGAAGATGCTGTCGAAATGCCCGCCGGCGAAGCGCGCGAGCTTGTTGGCCGCGCGCGCGCGCACGTCCATCGGCACGGCGTTGCTCTGGAAGTTGCAGGCCGCGGCCTGCTGCGCGACGGCGCGCGTCCAGCCCGGGTGGCCGTAGCCGAGCGCGGCGACCGCGTGGCCGCCGTAGAGGTCGAGGATGCAGCGCCCGTCGCGGGTGTGCAGCCACACGCCCTCCGCGTGCACCACCTCGATGGGGTACTGCGCGAAGACGGGCGCGAGATGGTCGACCGGGATCATGTCCACCCCGCTGCAGGCGCCGTGAGGCCCGCGGTCTCGGGCAGGTCGAACAGCCGGTTCATCCACTGCACCGCGCCGCCGGCCGCGCCCTTGTTGAGGTTGTCGATGGCGCAGAGCACCGCCACCGTGCGGCCGTTGGTGGCGGCCGAGAGCTGCGCGTAGTTGCTGCCGGCGACGTCCTTCACGCGCGGCGCCGCGTCGGTGACGCGCACGAACGGCGAGTGCGCGTAGTAGGAGCGCAGCTGCGCGAGCAGCGTCGGCGTGTCGATGGCGCGCTTGAGCGTCGCCTGCACCGTGGCGTGGATGCCGCGCGCGAAGGGCCCGGAGTGCGGCACGAAGGCGAAGTCCGCGGTGACGCCGGTGGCCGCCGCCGCGCAGGCCGTGATCTCGGGGATGTGGCGGTGCACGAGCGCGTTGTAGGAATAGAGGTCGCTGTGGCGCGTCGGGTGGTGCGTGCCCTCGACGGGCTTGCGGCCCGAGCCGGTGCTGCCCGTCACGCCGCTCACGAACAGCGTCGGCACCACGAGGTCGAGCGCGAGCAGCGGCACCGAGGCGAGCAGCGTGGCCGTGGCGAAGCAGCCCGGATGCGCGACATGCGGCGTCGGCGCGGCGGCGAGGTGCTCGGGCACCGCGCAGGTGAACTCCGCGATGCGCGCGGGCGCCCCGTGCGCGTGCTTGTAGACGGCGGCGTAGGCCTCCGGCGTCGCGTAGCGGTAGTCCGCCGAGATGTCGACCACCCGCGGCCGCGTGCCGGCGGCGGCGGCGGCGGCGAGCAGCCGGTCGATGAGCGCGGCGCTGACGCCGTGCGGCGCGGCCGAGAACAGCGCGCAGGCGGGCAGCGTCGTCACGCGCTGCGTGATGTCGGCCTCGGACAGGAAGCGCAGGTCGCCGAGCGCCGGCGCGAGGTGCGGGAAGGCCTTCGCGACCGGCTCGCCGGGCTGCGAATCCGAGAGGATGCCCGCCACCTCGAACTGCGGATGTCCGAGCACGAGCCGCAGCAGCTCGCCGGCCACGTAGCCGGTGCCGCCGAGGATCAGGGTGGGGATGCGCGCCATGCTGCCGGGTCCTGCCTCAGTGCGCGGCCGGGAACTTGGCCGCGAGGCCCACGGCCTCGATGACGCGGTCGCCGAGCGCCGCGCCGTCGGTCAGCGCGTTGTGCGCCGCGACGCCCATCTGCTCGCGGATGATGTCGACGCCCACCGCGTTGTCGGTGGCGGGGCCGGTGACCGCGCAGGGCTCGACCTTGAAGCGCTCGCGCAAGAGCTTGACGCCGCCCCAGGCCGCGACCGGGTCGTTGGCCGACAGCACGACGCCGGTCAGCGCGCCGCGGATGTCGTCGCACTCGAGGATGGAGTCGACGCCGTAGGTGCCGAGGATGCCGTCGCCCAGCTCGAACACGATGATGTCGGGCTTCTTGGCGGCGAGCTCGGTGATCATGGTGCGGGTGAGCGCCGGGCCCACCGCGCGCGTCGTGGTGATCACGCCGAGGTCGGTGAAGATCATGGAATTGCGCGCGCCGGCGTCCTCCATGGCGAGGATGTCGCGGCGCAGCGAGACCCCGGTCGCCTTGAAGCAGTCGACGACGAGGCCGCGATGGCGCATGCGGCTCACCATCGCGCAGGCGGCGGCGGTCTTGCCGGCCTCCATGCAGGTGCCCGCCAGCGCGACCACCGGCACGCCCTGCGCGTCGAGCGGCGCGGCGAAGTCGAGCTTGCGGTAGCCGGCGCGCGCCGGCACGCCGATGCGCTCGCCGAGGTAGGGGAAGGTGAGCACCACGCCGAGCACGCGGCAGTCGAAGGGCTTGCCCTTGTCGGGGTTGGCCGAATCGCAGACGCCGAGCACGCCGCCGATGTTGAGCATCTGGATGACGTCGCCCGCGGCGACCTTCTCGGGCACATGGCCCGAGTAGCCGAACAGCGCCTTGCGGTGGCCGAGCGCGCCCACGACGATGTCGCCCTTGTTCACCTTGGCCATGCGGCCGCTGGTGAGCTCGAGCGTGTTGTAGTTCGCCTTGGAGGTGAGGATCTCGACGACCACGACCACGCCTTCCTCGGCGGGGATGCCGTCCGTGGCGATGCGCACCTCGTGGCCGAGGCCGCAGGCCTGCGTGATCGAGGCGATCTTGTCGACGACGATGGTCCTCATTTCCCTTTGGCTCCTTGTGCGCCGGCCTGTGCGCCCGCGCGGTGGTGGAACATGCCCGGCAGGCCGACGATGCGCGAGAAACCGAGCGCGTCGGCCGGCGTCCATTCGCCGGTGGCCTCGCCGTAGACGCCCTTCGAGGCGGCCATCAGCGAATACGGCGAATCCGTGCCCTCGACGAAGGCCGAGCCGGGGCGCAGCAGCACCGTCACCGTGCCGGTGACGCGCGCCTGCGACTGCAGGAACAGCGCCTCGATGTCGCGGCAGGCCGGGTCGAGCAGCTGCCCTTCGTGCACCCAGTCGCCGTACGGACCGGCGAGCGATTCCTTGATGCGCTGCTGGCGCGCGGTGAGCACGAGCTTCTCGAGCTCGCGGTGCGCGTTGAGCAGCACCTCGGCGGCCGGCGCCTCGAAGGCCACGCGGCCCTTGGTGCCGATGATGGTGTCGCCGAGATGGATGCCGCGGCCGATGCCGTAGGGCCCCGCGATCGCCTCCAGCGCCTCGATGACGGCGACCGGCGTCATCGCCTGGCCGTCGAGGCCCGAGGGCACGCCCTGCTCGAAGTGAAGGACGATCCGCCGCGGCGGCAGCGGCCGCGTGAACGCGTCGCGCGAGAGCACCCAGGCGTCGTCGGGGAGGCTGCCCTGCGAGGTGAGCGTCTCCTTGCCGCCGATGCTCACGCCCCAGAGGCCGCGGTTGATGGAGTAGGCGGCGCCGTGCGGCGGCACCGGCAGG
>RFTM01000126.1 GCA_009923475.1 Gammaproteobacteria bacterium
TGTTCAACGTGGACTCCGGGCTGCTCGTCAAGCGCATCTCGGGCCGCCGCACCTGCCAGGATTGCGGCCGCGTCTTCAACGTGCACACCGCGCCGCCGCCGTCGCCGCCGCCCTGCAGCGGGCAGTGCGAGACGCCGCGCCTCGTCCAGCGGCCCGACGACAAGGAAGAGACCGTCGCACGACGGCTCGCGGTCTACGAGGAGCAGACCCGGCCGCTGGTAGGGTTCTACGAGCAGCGCGGCCTGCTGCGCAGCATCGACGCCGAAGGCGATCTGCCGGCGGTCACCGAGCGCGTCGAGGGCGCCCTCGCGGCGCGCGGCTGAACGACCGCTGCCCGCGGCCGGTGCCGCGGCTCAGCCCACCGCCCGCAGCGGCGCCACCAACAGCCCGCCGCGCCAACCGCCGAACACCTCTGCCGGATCCTTGCCGCCGGCGACCTCTTCGAGCGCGCGCCGGGTCGCCAGCACCTCGGGTGCGATGCCGAGGCCCTGCGCCACGCCCTGGGCGGCCTCGGAGAGCCGCTTGGTGCGCGCCACCAGCGCCGGGTCGGGCCGTTCGCGGCGCGGCAGCGGCGGCAGCGGGTCCGGCATCTCTGCGGCCTCGATCAGCGCGAGGAGCTCGTCGCCCGAATGCTTGACCACGCCCTCCGGCATGCCCTCGAGGGCGGCGAGCGCGGTGCGGCCGCGCGGCACGCGCAGCACGATCTCGCGCAGCACCGTGTCGTCGAGGATCCAGCCGCGGGGTTTGTTGCGCGCCGACGCGCGCCGTTCGCGCCAGGCCGCGAGCGACTGCAGCAGCCGCAGCCGGCCGGCGTCCCAGCCCTCGACGCCCCGGAACCGCAGCCATGCGCGTTCGGCGTCGACCGTCACGACATCGAGCGCCGTGAGCGCCGCGAGCTCTTCGTCCAACCAAGCGAGGCGCCCGAGCCGCTCGAGCTCGCCGAGCAGCCGCTCGCGCAGCGGCAGCAGGTGGCGGACGTCGTCGAGCGCGTACTCGACCTGCGCCTCGCTGAGGGGGCGGCGCGACCAATCGGTGCGGGTCTGGCCTTTCGGCACCTCGCGCTCGAGCAGCCGCCGGGTGAGTTCGGCGTAGCCGATCTGCGCGGGGAAGCCGGCGAGCGCCGCGGCGATCTGCGTGTCGAACAGCGGTGCCACGGAGCCGAGCAGCGGCGCGAGCACCTCGAGGTCCTGCCGCCCGGCATGCAGCACCTTCGCGGGGCCGCCCGCGCCCAGCGCCGCGCCCAGCGGCCGCAGGTCCTCGAGCGCGAGCGGGTCGATGCACATCGGGCCGCGGCGCGTGGTGAGCTGCAGCAGGCAGAGCTCCGCCCGGTAGGTGCGCTCGCGCATGAACTCGGTGTCGAGACCGATGGCGCTCTCGTCTTCGAGGTCGCCGAGCAGCGCTTCGAGGCCGTCCGGCGTGGTGACGATGTGCGTGTGCGACGGCATCCGTGGACTATGCAAGAATCCGGGCCGAAGGGGTGACAAATGTTCTCCATGCTGCGTCTTTTCATCGACCTGCTGCGCCGCAGGGCGGGTCCCTCCGACCTGCCGACCTCGGCTGCCCTGCTGGTCTCCACCTTCGTCGCGCTGGTGGCCCTGCAGTGCGTGTTCGCGGGCCTGTTCGGGGAGGATCCTGCGGTCGTCCTGCCGCGGGCGGTGGTCTCGGGCCTCGCCACGCTCGGTTGGTTGGCGCTGGTGCTGCGGCTGTACGGTCGCCCCGAGCGTTTCCTGCAGACCGGCACCGCCATGCTCGGCATCATGCTGGTCGTCGCGCCCATCGCCCTGCCGCTGCTCGCCTCGGGCCTGTCCATCGTCGAGGTCGCGGGCACGGCGGGCGCCGCGCCGCGCGGCCCGCTCCCGGCCGGGCCGGTGCTCGCGCTGCTGGCGGCGTTCGCCTTGAGCGTCTTCCTGCTCATCGCGCAGGCGCGCATCCTGATGGCCGCCATCGGCCGTTCGCTCGGCCTCTGCATCGCGCTCTGCATCCTCGGTGAGCTCATGGTGGTGGTCGCGGTGGGCGCGCTCGGTCTCGGCGGTCCGCCGCCGCCCGCCGCCTGAGGGGCGCGCCGTGCACGTCCACATCCTCGGCATCTGCGGCACCTTCATGGGCGGCATCGCGGCCATCGCCCGCGCCGCCGGCCATCGCGTCACCGGCTCCGATCGCAACGTGTATCCGCCGATGAGCACGCAGCTCGAGGCGCTCGGCATCGACATCGTGCCCGGCTTCGAGGCCGCCCAGCTCGACCCGCCGCCGGACGTGGTGGTGGTCGGCAATGTCATGTCGCGCGGCCATCCGGTCGTCGAGGCCTTGCTCGAGCGCGGCATCCCTTATGCCTCGGGGCCAGAGTGGCTCGCGCGCGAGGTGCTGAGCGACCGCTGGGTGCTGGCGGTGGCGGGCACGCACGGCAAGACCACGACCACCAGCATGCTGGCCTGGATCCTCGAATACGCGGGTCTCGAGCCCGGCTTCCTCATCGGCGGCGTGCCGCTCGATTTCGGCGTCAGCGCACGGCTCGGCGAGGCGCCGTTCTTCGTCATCGAAGCCGACGAGTACGACACGGCGTTCTTCGACAAGCGCGCCAAGTTCGTGCACTACCGGCCGCGCACCTGCATCCTCAACAACCTCGAGCACGACCACGCCGACATCTATCCCGACGTCGAGGCCATCGAGCGCCAGTTCCATCACCTCGTGCGCACCGTGCCGGCTTCGGGACTGATCGTGCATCGCGCCCGCGATCCGCACCTCGACCGCGCGCTCGCGATGGGTTGCTGGAGCCTGCGCGAGGATTTCGCGCGCGAGGGCGGGTCGCTCTGGTCGGCGCGCGCCGCGGCGGGCGCGGACGACGGCTCGGACTTCGAGGTGCTGCTGGGCGGCGCGGTGGCCGGGCGGGTGCGTTGGGGGCTCATCGGCGGCCATAACGTCGACAACGCGCTGGCGGCGGTCGCCGCGGCGCGCCACGCAGGCGTGCCCGTCGAGGTGTCCTGCGCCGCGCTCGGCGAGTTCCGCGGTATCAAGCGCCGCATGGAGCTGCGCGGCGAGGTGGCGGGCGTCCGCGTCTACGACGATTTCGCCCACCACCCGACCGCCATCACCACGACGATCGACGGCCTGCGGCGGCGGCTGGGCACGGGCGGCGGCGCGCAGCGCATCATCGCGGTGCTGGAGCCGCGCTCGAACACCATGCGCCTCGGCGTGCATCGCGACGCGCTCGCCGCATCGCTGCAGGGCGCCGACGAGACCTGGCTTTTCGTGCCCCCCGACCTCGGCTGGGACGCCGCGCCCGTGGTCGCCGCGCTCGGCGGTCGCGGCCGGGTGGCGCGCGACCTCGACGCGTTGGTGCAGGAACTTGCGCGCGCCTCGCGGCCGGGGGACCATGTCCTCGTGATGTCGAACGGGGGTTTCGGGGGCCTGCACGACAGGCTGCTGCGGGCGCTCACGGCGCGGGAGGCGGGCCATGGCGGCTGACGACGGACACATCGTCACGGTGGGCATGACCGGCGCCTCGGGCGCGCAGTACGGCCTGCGCCTCGTTGAGTGCCTGCTGCAGGCCGACCATGCCGTCTACCTCACCTTCACCCGCGCCGCGCAGATCGTCATCGGCTCCGAGACCGATTGCCGCCTGCCGGGGCGAGCTGCCGAGCAGACCCGCCATCTCACCGCGCTCTTCAAGGCGCGCGAGGGCCAGCTGCGGGTGTTCGGCGACGAGGAGTGGACCTCGCCGCTCGCGAGCGGCTCCGGCGCGCCGCGCAAGATGGTGGTCTGTCCGGCCAGCATGGCGACGCTCTCGGCCATCGCCAATGGCGCGAGCGAGAACCTGCTCGAGCGCGCCGCCGATGTCGTCCTGAAGGAGCGCGGCGACCTCGTCGTCGTGCCCCGCGAGACCCCGTTCTCCGCCATCCACCTCGAGAACATGCTGAAGCTCGCGCGCCTCGGCGTGAGCATCCTGCCGGCCAACCCGGGATTCTACAACCAGCCGACGCAGGTGTCGGAGCTCGTCGATTTCATCGTCGCGCGCATCCTCGACCAGCTGCGCATCCCGCACCAGCTGGCGCGGCGTTGGGGCCACGACGGCTGAGCCATGGCCGGCGTCGAGCTGCCGCTGTTCCCGCTCAACACCGTGCTGTTCCCGCGCGGCCCGCTGCCGCTGCGCATCTTCGAGCCGCGCTATGTCGACATGGTGAGGCGCTGCATGCGCGAGGAGTCCTGCTTCGGCGTCGTGCTGCTGCAGGGCGGCGGCGAGACCGGGCCGGTGTCGGGCGTCGCGTCCGTCGGCACCAGCGCCCGCATCGTCGACTTCAACCTGCTGAAGGACGGCCTGCTCGGCATCACCTGCCGCGGCGAGCGGCGTTTCCGCGTGCGGCGCGTCTGGCGCCAGGACGACGGGCTCAACATGGGCGAGGTGGAGTGGATCGACCCGACGGGCGCCGGCACGCCCGCGGTCGCGGTGCCGCCCGAGCACAGGCACCTCGCCGAGCTGTTGCGCCGCGTCCTGCCCGAGCTCGGCGAGGTCTATGCGGGCGTCGAGCCGCGCTTCGAGGATGCCGCCTGGGTGGGCGCGCGCCTGGTCGAGATCCTGCCGGTCGGGCTCGCCGACAAGCAGGCCTTCCTCGAGATGGACGATCCGCTGGAGCGGCTCGCCGTGCTGTCGCCGCTCATCCGTCGCCCCGACGAGGACGCTCAGGACGCCTGAGCGTCGGGCCTCGCGCGCCTCAGCGCGCGCCGCGCGTAGAAGCGGTGGACCACGAGGCCGATCACCAGCGTCCAGGCCAGCACCAGCCAGCCCACCACGCCGTCGAAGCGCGACAGCAGGAAGCGCAAGGGGCTCGTCTCGTCCGGCACCGAGGTCTCGCGCAGGAAGGCGATCACCCACACCCAGCCGGCGTGCAGGCCGATGCAGGCCGCGATGTTGCCGGTGATCGCGCGCACCATGCCGAGCAGCACGCCGACCGCGGCGAGCGCGAGGAAGGCGTCGGCGATGCCGGCCGGGTCGGCGAACGCCGCCAGCGTGCCGGCGATGTGCCGCAGGCCGGCATCGGGTCCCAGTTGCTCGACCGGGATGCGGAAGCGGCCGACGAAGTGCACGGCCGAATAGAGCAGCGCCGTGAGGATGATGGCGGTGCGCGCGCCCGACTCGCGGGCGATCGCCGTGTGCATCGCGCCGCGCAGGAAGGTCTCCTCGACGAGGCCGACCACGAGCCCGGTGGCGAGCCCGGACAGCGCGAGCCGCGCCACCAGCGCCGCATCCAGCGTCACGCCCTCGCGCAGCACCCGCAGGTCGAGGCCGACCATCACGAGCGCGACCGGCAGCATGGTGGCGACGCCGAGCGCGAGACCGACGGTGAGCTCGCGCAGGAAATCCCCGCGCGGCAGGCCGAAGCCGAGGCTGCGCCGATCGGCGAGCGCGAGCCTTCGCGCCACGAGCATGAAGCCGACCAGCAGCGAGAGCTGGCCGATGCGGTTGGCGAGGCGATGGAACTTGACGTCCATCATCGGCGAGAGCCACTCGTAAGCCGGCCATGCGAGCAGCGCGATCACCGCGAAGCCCGCGACGAACAGCCCGATGAACCAGAGGAAGGCGCGCATGGCGGGGTCCCTCGTCAGTCGATCCAGATGACCCGCGTGTCCACGCCGCCGTCGTCGCGCAGCGTGAGCGTGCGGCAACCGGGACCGCGCGTGTCGTAGGCGAAGCCGGGGGAACCGGGCAGGAACTGCACGCAGGTCGAGGGCGTGGAGAAGGCGGGCAGCGCCCCGGCGAGACGCACCGTCTCCTGGTGCACGTGACCGCACAGCAGCGCGCGCGCGGCCGGCAGGCGGGCGAGCGTGTCGAGCAGCGCGGCGCTGTTGCGCAGCCCG
>RFTM01000127.1 GCA_009923475.1 Gammaproteobacteria bacterium
GACACCAGCAGCAGCGGCGCGATCAGCGCGCTGAACGCCACCTGCCAACCCCAGGACTGCACGACCAGCGGCACGATCGCCGGGAACAGCGCGAACCCGGCGCTGAGCGGCGCCGAGCCGCAGACCGCGAAGGCCGTGGTGCGCATGCTCGTCGGATAGAGCTCGGTGAGCAGCGCGCCGACCACGGCGTTGCTGCCGTAGAAGAAAGCGGTGGTGAGGCCGAACAGCACGAGGTCGTGCCAGCGCTCGCTCGGCAGCCACATCAGCCCGACGAGCGCCGCAGCGCCGAGCAGGCTCCAGAGGGCGAAGGTGTTGCGCCGCGGCAGGACGTATTCGCCCACCCACGCGGCGCCGAGGTAGCCGAAGATGGCGATGAGGTTGGCGAGGCCCACGATCCAGGTCGCTTCCGCCTGCGTGTAGCCGCGCACCGTCGCGAAGTAGGTCGGGAAGAAGAACGCCGTGCCCGCATAGGCGCAGCCGAAGCTGAAGAAGAGGACGATGAGCGCGACGGAGCGGCTGCGATAACGCACGGAGAAGAGCTCGCGCAGCAGCGCCCAGTCGAGCACCGGCGGCGCAGCCGCGCGGCTTGCCGCAGCGCGCTGGAAGCGTTCGCTCTCCGGCATGCGCCAGCCGATGAGCAGCGCGATCGGCACCACCAGGAACCCGATGAAGAACACCTGTCGCCACCCGCCCTGCTCGAGCAGCGGCGCGGCCAGCGCCGCGGCCAGGAACCAACCCAACGGATAGCCGCACTGCAGCACGCCCATGAGGATGCCGCGGTGGCGGTCGGGCGCGGTCTCGGCGACGTAGGCCGAGGTGATCGGCGCGAGCCCGGCCGCCAGGCCGAAGGCGAGCGCGCGCAGCACGGTGAGCTGCGTGAGGTCGGTGACGAGCCCGCTCGCGCCGACGCAGGCGGCAGAGAGCGCGAGCAGGCCGGCGAGCGTCCAGCGCCGACCCCAAGTGTCGGCGGCGAGCCCCGCGAACACGACCATCACGGCCGCGGCGATGAAGCCCACCGTGAGGATGAGGCCGATGGTGTCGAGCCCGACCTTGAACTCGCCCATCACGCCCGGGATCGCGTAGCCGAAGAGCGACTGGTCGAGGTTGCTCATCGTCCAGGCGAACAGGCTGAACGCGAGGATGACGGGCCAACCCCGGGAGACCGGGCGCTTGTCTGCGACTTCGTTGCTGTCCATGATGGAAGATACTAACCGCTCGCGCGCCGCGCGGTCCCGGAGAACGCCATGTCACAGCACGCCGATGCTCCCGCCGGCACGACGGTCCGTCCCGTCGACCGGTTCTTCGAGGCCTATTCGTCCGATCATCGCGACGCGACCAACCAGGCGCTGCACGTGCTCTGCGTGCCCGCGATCGTCTGGTCGCTGTTGGCCTTGGTCTACTGCATCCCGCTCGGTGCAGGCGCGACCACGGGGCTGCTCGCCGCGGCGCTCGCGGTGGGGGCGGTGGCGTTTTGGTGCTGGTTGTCGCTGCCGCTGGGCCTCGGCACCGGTGTCGCGATGGCGCTCGCGTTCTGGTCGGTGGCGGCGCTGCACGGTGTTCTCGGCAGCGGTGGCCTCGCCGCCGTCGGCGCTGTGGTGTTCGTCTTGGCCTGGATCGGCCAGTTCATCGGCCACCATGTCGAGGGCCGTCGGCCGAGTTTCTTCACCGATCTCGTGTACCTGATGATCGGCCCGGCCTGGGTGCTCGCCAAGGCCTATCGCAAGGCGTCGATCGGCTACTGAGCGGGCGCGGCTGCGGTCACCTCGGGTCGAGAGGCTTGCCGTCCGGGTCGAAGAACCGCGTCACCGTGCATTCGCGCAGGTAGGGCCGGGTCTTGCGGTCGCACTGCGCCTCCGCGACCTTGGCCGCGGTCTCGCGCGAATCGAGGCCGCAGGTGACCTCATGCCAGTGGTAGCCGTCGGTGTTCTGCAGGAACACATCGACGCTCCAGCGCGCCGGGAAGCACCAGGCGATGCGCTTGCAGGCCTGGGTGTTGCCGCCCTCCCGGATGCACTGCTCGCGTGCGCAGGCGAAGGCCTTCTCCGGCGTGTTGCCGGTGCAGACGCCCGAACCCATCTCGGGGGCGTGGACGAAGGCGATGCCTTTCGGGCCGGCGGCCAAAGCGGCCGCGGAGAGGCAGAGGAGGGCGCAGACGACCGGCACGAGGCGTTTCATGTTCGCGGTTTCCTGGACGGCACGGGACGGGTGTCATACTAGTCCGACCGCAAACCCGACGGGAGTCCCGCCATGCGCAGTGTCGCCGTGACCGCCTTCATCGTCCTCCAGGCCTTGGCCGCCGCCGCGCAGGCTGCGGAGGCTCCCGCGGCCCGGCGCTGGATCATGACCGTCGACAACGGCAAGCCCGCCGGCGAACTCGTGGTGCGTTGCGACAAGCGCGGCGACTGCGAGACCCGCTATGTCTTCAAGGACAACGGCCGCGGGCCCGAGATCACCGAGCGCTACCGGCTCGCCGACGACGGCACCTATGCGCGCTACGAGGCCAAGGGCAAGACCACCTTCGGCTCGGCCGTCGACGAGCGCTACGAGGGCAAGGGCCGCGGCGGGGCGTGGCGCTCGACCACCGAGCAGGGCGGCAGCGACGATGCGCTCGGCAAGCTCTACCTGCCGCTCAACGGCTCCGGGATCGTCTACGAGAACATGCTGCGCCTCACCACCGGCGGCCGCGAGCTCGACACGCTGCCCGTGGGCAGCGTGAAGCGCACGACCCTGACCCGCGCGACCGTCGGGCAGGGGGCCGCACGGCGCGAGATCGAGCTCGTCGCCTTCACCGGCCTCGGCATGACCCCGGAATTCGTCTGGGCGACCACCGGCGCGCAGCCGGAATTCTTCGGGCTCGTGGTGCCGGGGTACATGGCGGCGCTGCCCGAGGGCTACCAGGGCGAAGAGGCGCAGCTCACCGACCTGCAGAAGGCGGCGGAGGCGGCCCTGCTCGGCGGCATGACCGCGCGGCTCGCCAAGCGGATGGACGGCCTGAGCGTCATCCGCAACGCGCGCGTCTTCGACGCGGAAGGCGCGAGGCTGCTCGACGGCCTGCGCGACGTCTACATCCAGCGCGGCCGCATCGTCGCGGTCACCCGTTCCGACGCGCCGCTCGAGGGCTTCACGCCCACCCGCCAGCTCGATGCCGGCGGCCGCGTGCTGCTGCCCGGGCTCTACGACATGCACGGCCACGTCGGCCGCTGGGGCGGCGGTCTCAACCTGGCGGCGGGCGTGACCACGACGCGCGATGTCGGCAACGACAACGCCACGCTGCAGCAGATCATCGACGAGACCGCGGACGGGCGCCTGTTCGGGCCGCAGATCGTCGCGGCGGGCTTCCTCGAGGGCGAGAGCCCCTACAGCGCGCGCAACGGCTTCGTCGTCAGCGACCTCGAGGGCGCGAAGCGGGCCGTCGACTGGTACGCCGCCCACGGCTACATCCAGATCAAGGTCTACAACAGCTTCCCGCGCCAGCACCTGCGCGAGACCGTGGCCTACGCGCACTCGCGCGGCCTGCGCGTGAGCGGCCATGTGCCGGCGTTCCTGCGCGCCGAGGAAGTGGTGGAGGCGGGCTTCGACGAGGTCAACCACATCAACCAGGTGATGCTCAACTTCCTGGTCGACGACAAGACCGACACGCGCACGCTGCAGCGCTTCTACCTGCCCGCCGAGCGCACCGCCGGGCTCGATTTCGACGGCCCGCGGGTACAGGGCTTCATCAAGCTGCTGAAGGATTCCGGCACGGTGATCGACCCGACGCTCACCACCTTCGACTTCCTGCGCCAGCGCGACGGCCAGCCCTCGCAGGCCTTCGCGGCGATCATGCCGAACATGCCGGCCTCGTTCCAAAGGTCCCGCATGAGCGGCGGCATGGCCATCCCGAACGACCGTGTGCAGGCGCTCTACGACAAGTCCTACGCGCGCATGATCGAGTTCGTGGGCCGCCTGCACCGCGCGGGCGTGCCGATCGTCGCGGGCACCGACGAGATCGAGGGCTTCACGCTGCACCGCGAGCTCGAGCTCTACACCATGGCGGGCATCCCCGCGGGCGAGGTGTTGCGCATCGCCACCTGGAACGGCGCCAAGTACACCCGCACGCTCGCCGACCGCGGCAGCATCGAGGTCGGCAAGCTCGCCGACCTCGTGCTGGTCGACGGCGACCCCGTCAAGGACATCACCGCACTCAAGCGCATCGCGCTGGTGGTGACGCAGGGCCGCAGCATCGACCCCTCGGCGGTCTACCGAGAGCTCGGCATCACGCCTTTCGTCACCGACGCGCCGCGCTGGATGGAGCCGCGTTGAGCGGGCCCATGGTCGGCGCAAGCCTTCCCGGCGCGGCGGATGCGCCCTTCGACCACTCCCGCATCCCGGCGCTGCCGCCCGAGGTGTTCGTCGCGCCGCTGCGCAAGCCCGAGGGCCTGGGCGAGGATTGGCTCGAGCCCGCGCAGCGGGACTACTCGGCGGCCGAGCACCGCATCTGGGACGAGCTCTACGCGCGGCAGATGGCGCTGCTGCCAGGGCGCGCCTGCTCGGAGTTCATGCGCGGCCTCGAGCGCCTCGACCTCGGCCGCGGCGGCATCCCGGAGCTCGGCGCGCTCAATGAAAAGCTCCGCGCGCTCACCGGTTGGACGGTGGTGCCGGTGCCGATGCTGATCCCGGACCAGGTGTTCTTCTACCACCTCGCCAACCGCCGCTTCCCGGCCGGCAACTTCATCCGCAGCCGCGAGCAGTTCGATTACATCCAGGAGCCGGATGTCTTCCATGACGTGTTCGGGCATGTGCCGTTGCTCACCGACCCGGTGTTCGCCGAGTACCTTGCGGCCTATGGCCGCGCCGGCTGGAAGGCGCTGCGCTACAACCGCCTGAAGGCGCTGTCGGCGCTCTATTGGTACACCGTCGAGTTCGGGCTGGTGCTGGAGAAGGGCGCGCCGCGCATCTACGGTGCGGGGATACTCTCCGGCCCCACCGAGACCGTGTTCGCGCTCGAGGGCCGCTCGCCGCACCGCATCCACCTCAATGTCGACCGCGTGATGCGCACCGACTACGAGATCTCCGACCTGCAGTCGGCCTACTTCGTCATCGAGTCCTTCGCCGAGCTGTTCCACATGACCGAGCAGCGCGGCTTCGAGCCCATCTACGAGTCGCTGGCCCCGGCGTTCCAGTACGCCCGTTCGGCCGCGCTCGACACCGACCACATCTACCATCGAGGCAGCCAGGAGTACCTGCTGCGGGGCGGCCGGGGGTCGGGAGCGAGGCCGGTCTAAGGTCCGGGACGGCTGTTCGATATCCGGGTGGGCAATGGCCCTCGTAGCAGCAAGGGCTCTCCCTCTATCGGAGCCCGGTCGGCAGATGCGTCAGGATCATGCGTCAGCGATCGATGATGTTGCGGCTAGCGGGTTGCGCCATCTTCACTAGTCCTTCCTGAACTGGTCGGAGGGGAGGCTGCGAGCATTCCCCGGGTGTTGTCTCACTCAGTCGGCCTTTTCCTCTCGGCCGAACGTTGAAGGAAGCGGATGGCAAGGACGAGCCGGAGGCCGACCCTATTGAAGACCGTCCTCGGCGATCCGGATCACCGGTCATCCCGTCATCCCCGATCGCTCCTCAATACGGCGGGGGATAGGTTAACTTCAGAAGTATGACTCACCGTACGACCTCGGTTCCGTCCCTGCGCGCGCTGCGCGTCGCAGGCCTTGCCGCGCTGGCGGTGCTCGTCGGCCATGCCGTGGCGGCGCCGCTCCCGGCAACGACACCCGCGACATCGCCTGCGACGTCGACCGCGCTCCCCGCCGCCACGCTCGATGCGCTGCGCGACCGGCGCATC
>RFTM01000128.1 GCA_009923475.1 Gammaproteobacteria bacterium
GGGCGACCGGGATGCCCTCGATGTGCGCGAAGCCGGTGACGAGCGTGGTCCCGTAGCGCGCCTTGAACTCGTCGAAGTCGCTGTCGTCGACGAGGCGCGCGATGACCTCGCGGATGTCGTACGGCGTGCGCAGGTCGGCGGGGACGATGCCGTGCAGCTCCGACGCGGGATACCGCGGCGGCCGCGGTTCGCGCAGCGCCACGGGCGGCGACAGGGGCGGGCCGAGCCGCGCCACGATGGCTCGGGCGCGGGCGAGGGCCTCGGCGTCGTCTGCGGCGAGGTGGTCGACGACGCCCGACAGTCGCGTGTGCACGTCGCCGCCACCGAGGTCCTCCGCGCTCACCACCTCGCCGGTCGCCGCCTTCACGAGCGGCGGGCCGCCGAGGAAGATGGTGCCTTGGCCGCGCACGATCACCGACTCGTCGCTCATCGCGGGCACATAGGCGCCGCCCGCGGTGCAGCTGCCGAGCACCACCGCGACCTGCGCGATGCCCTCGGCCGACAGGTTCGCCTGGTTGTGGAAGATCCGGCCGAAATGCTCGCGGTCCGCGAACACCTCGTCCTGGTTCGGCAGGTTGGCGCCGCCCGAGTCGACGAGGTACACGCAGGGCAGACGGTTCTCGCGCGCGATCTCCTGCGCGCGCAGGTGCTTCTTCACCGTGACGGGGTAGTAGGTGCCGCCCTTGACGGTCGCGTCGTTGCAGACGATGACGCACTCGCGGCCGGCGATGCGGCCGATGCCGGTGATGATGCCGGCACAGGGGGCCTCGCCGCCGTACATGCCCTGCGCGGCGAGGGTGGAGAGTTCGAGGAAGGGCGTGCCCGGGTCGAGCAGCGTCTCGATGCGATCGCGCGGCAGCAGCTTGCCCCGGGCGAGGTGGCGGGCGCGCGCCGCCTCGCCGCCGCCCGCCGCCGCCGCCGCGAGCTTGGCCTTGAGGTCCTCGACCAGGGCGCGCGTCGCCGCGGCGCGCTCCGCGAACTGCGCGCTGCCCGCATCGACCGCCGACTCGAGGATGGCCATTCACGCTCCGGTCCCGCGGCGGGCAACCCGCTTGCGAGGCTGTTTATATTGTCGGACAATCCTACCATCTCTCCGCCCGGGGGCAAGCGCATGTCCGGCATCGAAGGTCTGGCGATGGATCCTGTCCACGGCGAGCCCGCCGCCGAGGTCCGCGAGTCCGTGCGCCGGTTTGCCCAGCAGCGCATCGCGCCGCTCGCGGCGGAGGTCGACCGCGGCAACGAGTTCCCGGCGGCGCTGTGGCGCGAACTCGGCGCCCAAGGCCTGCTCGGCCTCACCGTCCCCGAGCGTTGGGGCGGTGCGGGGCTCGGCTACCTCGCGCACGTGGTCGCGATGGAGGAGGTCTCGCGGGCCTCGGCCTCGGTGGGTCTCAGCTACGGCGCGCACTCGAACCTCTGCGTGAACCAGATCCGCCTCAACGGCACCGATGCCCAGCGCGACCGCTACCTGCCGGACCTGGTCGCCGGCGGGAAGGTGGGCGCGCTCGCCATGTCCGAGCCCGGCGCGGGCTCCGATGTGCTTTCCATGCAGACGCGGGCCGAGCGCCGCGGCGACGCCTTCGTGCTGAACGGCCGCAAGATGTGGATCACCAACGGGCCTGACGCCGACGTCATCGTCATCTACGCCCGCACCGACCCTGCCGCGGCGCCGCGCGGGGTCAGCGCGTTCATCGTCGAGGCGGGCTTCCCCGGCTTCTCCCGCTCGCCCAAGCTCGACAAGCTCGGCATGCGCGGCTCGAACACCTGCGAACTCGTGCTCGACGATTGCGTGGTGCCGGCGGAGAACCTGCTCGGCGAGCTGCACGGCGGCACCCGCGTGCTGATGAGCGGGCTCGACTACGAGCGCGTGGTGCTCGCCGGCGGGCCGCTCGGCATCATGGCCGCGGCGCTCGACCTCGCGTTGCCCTACCTGCGCGAGCGGCGGCAGTTCGGGGCGCCGATCGGCAGCTTCCAGCTGATGCAGGCCAAGATCGCCGACATGTACACCGATTTCGCGGCCGCGCGTTCGCTCGTCTACGCCGTGGCGCGGGCCTGCGACGAAGGCCGTCCCCGGCGCCACGACGCGGCGGCGGCCATCCTCTTCGCGGCCGAGAAGGCGACACGCATCGCGCTCGATGCGTTGCAGTGCCTCGGAGGCAACGGCTACATCAACGACTATCCCGCGGGGCGGTTGGTGCGCGACGCCAAGCTCTACGAGATCGGCGCCGGCACGCAGGAGATCCGCCGCACGCTCATCGGTCGCGAGCTGTTCGCGCGTGCGGTCTGACGGCGCGCCATGACCGCCCGCTTCGCCAAGATCCGCGTCGAGCCCGCCTACCGCAAGGTGGCCGCAGCGCTCACCTCGCGCATCACCACCGGTTCGCTCGGCATGGGCGAGCGGCTGCCGAGCGAGCTCGAACTGGCGCGCCAGCTCGGCGTGCACCGCTCCACGGTGCGCGAGGCGCTGCGCGAGCTCGAGTCCTCCGGGTTGCTGCGCCGCGAGCGCGGCTCGAAGCTGATGATGGTCAGCCGGCCCGACCCGGGCCAGGTGGCCTCCGACGTGTCGCGCGCGCTGGCGCTGCACCACGCGACCGTCGCCGATGTCTGGGAGACCATGACGATCATCCAGCCGTCTGTCGCCGAGATCGCCGCCCGCCGCCGTGATGCCGCATCCCTCGCCGTGCTCGCGGGCGTGGTCGCGGCGGCCGAGGATCCCGAGCCGCTCCGCGCCGCCGCGCAGGCCGCGGACTTCTTCCGTGCGCTCGCCCGCGCCGCCGACAACGGAGTGCTGTCCTTGACCCAGGAGCCCTTGCTGCAGCTGCTCGCCTCTTCGCTGCGCCGCCTCATCGAGGCGGTGCCGCAATCGCGGGCGCGCATCGCCACGGCGCAGCGGCGCATCCTCGCCGCCGTCGAGGCCGGCGACCCTGCCGCGGCGCTCTCGTGGTGCCAGAAGCACATCCGGGACTACCGGCGCGGGTTCGAGGTCGCCGGGATCGACCTCTCGCTGCCCATCGAAACCGACCTCGCGTAACCTTGGCTGCTAGCACATGAAATCACGGCTTCACGTCCCGTCCGTCCCGGCCCGACCCGGGGAGGAACCCGACTTCAGTTACGTCCGGCTGTCGCCGGCGGGCGCCGTGCCGCGTCCGCCTGTGGATGTCGCCGTGCGCGATACGGTGCACCTTGCCGAGGGCCTCGTGCGGGTGCTCGACGGGTCGCACCAGGCCGTCGGTCCCTGGGATCCCCGCCTCGCGCCGGACGTGCTGCGTACGGGCCTGCGCGAGATGCTGCTGACGCGCATCTTCGACGACCGCATGCAGCGCACGCAGCGGCAGGGTCGCATCAGCTTCTACGTGCGCTCATGGGGCGAGGAGGCCGTGTCGGTGGCCGCGGCTCACGCGCTGCGTCCGGGCGACATGCTGTTCCCGTCCTATCGCAACCAGGGCCTGCACATCTCGCGCGGCATCCCGCTCGTCGACCTGATGTGCCAACTGCTCTCGAACACGCGCGACATGTGCAAGGGACGGCAGTTGCCGGTCATGTACCAGTCGGTGCCGAAACGGCTGTTCACCATATCGGGCAACCTCGCCACGCAATATCCGCAGGCCGTCGGCTGGGCGATGGCGGCGGCCATCAAGGGCGAGGATGACATCGCAGCCGCCTGGATCGGCGAGGGCAGCACCGCCGCCGCCGATTTCCACCATGCGCTGCTCTTCGCCAAGGTCTACCGGGCGCCCGTGGTGCTCAACGTGGTCAACAACCAGTGGGCCATCTCCACCTTCCAGGGCTACGCCGGCGGCGAGCAGCGCTCGTTCGCCGCGAGCGGCCCGGGCGTCGGCATCGCGGGCCTGCGCGTCGACGGCAACGATTTCCTCGCCGTGCATGCCGCCACGACCTGGGCCGCCGAGCGCGCCCGAGCCGGGCACGGTGCCACCCTCATCGAGCACGTCACCTACCGCGCGGGCGCGCATTCGACCAGCGACGATCCTTCGCGGTACCGTCCGAAGGACGAGTTCCCCGCCTGGCCGCTCGGCGATCCGGTGGAGCGCCTGAAGCAGCACCTCATCGGCCTAGGCGAGTGGTCCGACCCGCGCCATGCGGCGCTGTCCGAGGAGCTCGAGGCGACGGTCGCCGACGCCTGGAAGCAGGCGATGACCTACGGCACGCTCACCGACGGCCCGCGCCTCGACCCGGCGCTCATGTTCGAGGACGTCTTCAAGGAGATGCCGCCGCATCTCGAGGCGCAGCGTGCCGAGCTCGCTGCGGAGCGCGCCGCCGGGGCCGCCGGGGGTCCGACATGACCGCCATGAACATGGTCCAGGCGCTGAACTCCGCCATGGACGTCATGCTCGCGCGCGATCCCGCAGTGATCGTCTTGGGCGAGGACGTGGGCTATTTCGGCGGCGTGTTCCGCGTCACCGAAGGCCTGCAGCGCAAGTACGGCGCGCACCGCGTCATCGACACGCCCATCGCCGAGGGCGGCATCGTGGGCGCGGCGATCGGCATGGGCGTCAACGGCCTGCGGCCGGTGGCCGAGATCCAGTTCGCCGACTACATCTACCCGGCGTACGACCAGATCGTGAGCGAGCTCGCGCGGCTGCGCTACCGCAGCGCGGCCGAGTTCACGGCCCCCCTCACCATCCGCACGCCCTGCGGCGGCGGCATCCGCGGCGGCCAGACCCACTCGCAGAGCCCGGAGGGCGTGTTCGCGCATGTCAGCGGCCTCAAGGTCGTCATGCCCTCCAACCCCTACGACGCCAAGGGCCTGCTGATCGCCGCCATCGAGGACGACGACCCGGTCATATTCTTCGAGCCCAAGCGCATCTACAACGGACCCTTCGACGGCGACCCCGAGAAACCGGCCGAGTCCTGGGCCGGTCACCCGATGGGCGAGGTGCCCGAGGGCTACTACAGCGTGCCGATCGGCCAGGCGGCCATCGCGCGCCCGGGCGAGGCGGTCACCGTCATCACCTACGGCACGATGGTGCATGTCTGCATCGCCGCCGCCGCCGACCTCGGCCTCGACGCCGAGGTGGTCGATGTGCGCAGCATGGTGCCGCTCGACCTCGACACGCTCGCCGCCTCGGTCGAGAAGACCGGCCGCTGTCTCGTGGTGCACGAGGCGACGCGCTTCGGCGGCTACGGCGCAGAGCTCATCGCCTCCATCCAGGAGCGCTGCTTCTGGTGCCTCGAGGCGCCCATACGGCGCGTCGCCGGTTGGGACACGCCGTATCCCCACGCCTTCGAGTGGGAGTATTTCCCGGGCCGTGCGCGCGTGCGCCGCGCCTTGCAGGCCTTGATGCAGGAGGCGCCTTGAGCGGCGGGGCGACGACACGGTTCGTGATGCGCCTGCCGGACCTCGGCGAGGGCACCGTCTCCGCCGAGGTCATCGCCTGGAAGGTCAAGCCGGGCGACGCGGTGCGCGAGGATGCCCCGCTCGTCGAGATGGCGACCGACAAGGCGGTGGTCGAGGTGCACGACGAGTAGCAAATTTTGATGAGGACACCACCACGATGGGCGTGGAGGCTGCAAACGCGCAAGAACGCGAGGCTTTAGCTGATCCGGAATATGTGGCGTTGCTTAAAGGTTTGAGGGAAGCTGTGCAGCAAGAAGAGACTTTGAAATGGGAGCTGGAAGCGGCCAGGCTTGACATTGAGATTTGGCGAACACGCCAGGCCACGGAACGCATGGTGATTCGCGCCCATGAGTGAGATTGCAAAACACAAGTATGTGCGAAGCAAAAAGCTGTTGAAACTGACGGCGCAGCTGCCGTGCCAGTTATGCGGTGCCGA
>RFTM01000129.1 GCA_009923475.1 Gammaproteobacteria bacterium
GCGCGTCGCGACGGAGTACCACCAGCCGCTTGATGCGCTCGGGCGCTGGTTCGTGGCGCCGCAGGCCCGTTTCGAGCTGCGCAACGTGCCGCTTGTGGTGGACGGCGCGCGGGTCGCGGACTACCGGCTGCGCAGCACCGAGTACGGCATCGACATCGGCCGCGAGCTCGGCAACTGGGGCGAGGTCAGGGCGGGCTTGCGGCGCGCCACGGGCCATTCGCGACTGCGCCTCGGCGACCCGGCGTCGCCCGCGGGCGAGCGTTTCGATGTGCGCGAGTACTTCGCGCGCTTCTCCTATGACACCCTCGATTCGCGCAATTTCCCGCGCCATGGCGAGTCGTTCGTCGCCGAGTGGCGGGGCGAGCGCTCGGGGCTCGGCTCGACGGGTGTGGCCGACCTCGTCACCGCGGACTGGTTGCTCGCGCGCTCGACCGGCCGGCACACGGCCGTGTTGTGGACGACCTTCGGCACCAATCTGGGCGAGGGCGGCGGGTCAGGTGTGCGGACGCTCTTCCCGCTCGGCGGTTTCCTGAACCTCTCGGGGCTCGCGCCCGACTCCATCTCGGGGCGTCACGTGGCCGTGGCGCGCCTGCTCTACTACCGGCAGATCGGCCGCGGCGGAGAGGGCTTCCTCGATGTGCCGACCTACGCCGGCGTCTCGCTGGAGGCCGGCGATGTGTGGGCGCGGCGCAGCGACATGAGCCTCGGCGAGGCGCGCACCCACGGCAGCGTGTTCCTCGGGATGGATACGCTGCTGGGTCCGCTCTACCTCGGCACGGGGTTCGGCGAGGGCGGCGAGAACACCTTCTACCTTTTTCTCGGCCGCACGTTCTAGCCGCCCTGGCGGCCGGCGAAGTTCAGCACCTTCTCGAAGACCAGCGCGGGCCGGTCGCCCGGGCGCGAGTATTCGTGCTTGCGCGACATCTCGGCCAGCGCGGCATCGCGCTCGGCCGCGGACTCGTACCAGTGCGTGCGGCTCCAGTCCTCGCCGAGCAGCTTGCGGAAGGTATCGCCGGGCGGCAACGAGACCCGCACGCCGTAGGGACGCGGTGCGGTGGAGACGGGATGGCGGAGGTTGTGGGTCTGGCAGGTGCTCATGATGGGTGAAGGTTAACGGCCACGCCGCGCCGGGACAATCAGGAGCCGAGCGGCCGGTCGCCCGCGCCCTCGCGGTCGCGCCAACCGAGCAGGCGGCGCGTGATGAAGCGGTAAACCGGTTTGACCGTCACGCGCCAAGCGCGCGACAACGGCGAACGTCGCGCGAGCAGCGCCCGCTGGCGGGCCGTCAGCCGCTCCGGCAGGTATTGCCGCTTGTGCTTGGCCCAATGCCGCAGGTCGTCGTGCGCCAGCATGCGGAAGAGCGCGCCACGGCGCGGTGCATGGCGGGCGAGTTGGAAATCGACGATGGCCGGCAGGCCGTCCGGCGTCACCAGCCAGTTCGGTTCCTTGGCGAGGTCGTCATGGGTGAGGTCGTGCGCGTGCATGCGGCGCACGAGTCGCAGCGCCTCGCGGAAGTAGCGCGGGTCGCGCGGCTGCGCGAGCTGCATCGGCCGGCCCTCGATCCAGCCGCGCTCCAGCACGCCGGGCGCGCTCGCCAACAGGCGCGGCACGCGATCGAGGCCCTCGAGGTGGCGCAGCGCCCGGCGTTCACGGCCGAGCAGGTGCCGCGCCAGCCATGCCAGCCACCAGCGCGCCGCGCGGCAATCGCGCCGCACGCGCGGCAGGCCCTCGGCGTCGATGCGCGTGACGGTGCCGAACAGGTCCTGCTTGAGGATGACGGGCGCGGACATGCTCGCGCGCGGGCGGGTCAGGGCAGCACGAGCGGCGTGGGCAACAGCCCGGAACCGCCGAGCCGCCGCGCGAGCATGACCATCGCGAACAGCAGCACGAACGCGCCCGCATCGACGAAGGCCTTCCACAAGATGTCCGGTCGCACCGTGAGGGTCGCCGGGCGGGGGTCGCGCCAGCGCTGCGGCCAGAAGCGCGGCGTCGCCGCGCGGTAGGTCTCGAAGCGCTGCTCGAAGCGCGCCGCGAGGAAGCGGTCCTCGGCGGTGGAGGCGCGGGTGAAGAGCGTCCCGAGCACGAGCAGCGTCACCGCCGTGAGCAGCAGCGAATGGGTGGCGAGACCGAGGCCGACGCCACCGATCATCGACAGGGTGTAGAGCGGATGGCGGCAGAGCGCGTACGGGCCGCTCGTCACCAGCTCCACGTCCTTGCGGCCGGCGATGAACACCGAGCACCAGATGCGGCCGAGGCAGGCGAAGGCCATGCACAGCAGCGCGAGCAGGTCGAGGAGCCCGGCGAGGAGCTCAGGCAGGGGCGGGGGGCGGGTGATCGCGGCGAGGCCGACCAGCGCGAGATACCAGAGCAGGGTCACCCTGAGGCGGGGCGTGCTGACCGAGGTCGTCATGGCGCAGGCAGTGTATCCCGAGCCCCGTGGCCGCGTCCCCGATGCTTGAAACCACGGTCGGGCGGCCCCAGACTTCCGCCCCGCGACGAGTCCCCGTCCACATCCATGGAGCTGGTCAGATGGCGCTCTTCCGACGCAAAGCCGAGATGGTCGATCCTGCCGACGCCCTGCCGGGGCGTGCGTCCCGCATGCCCGTGGCAGCGCGGCACCACGTGCTCGGCACGCCGCTCTTGCCGCCGTTCCCCGCGGGTACGGTGGAGGCGCAGTTCGGCATGGGCTGTTTCTGGGGCGCCGAGCGGCTGTTCTGGAAGATCCCCGGGGTCGTCTCCACCTCGGTGGGCTACGCCGGCGGCTACACGCCGAACCCGACCTACGAGGAGGTCTGCAGCGGTCTCACCGGGCATTCCGAGGTGGTGCGCGTCGTCTTCGACCCGCAGCAGGTGTCTTATGAGGCGCTGCTGAAGGCGTTCTGGGAGCGCCACGACCCCACCCAGGGGCTGCGGCAGGGCAACGACATCGGCTCGCAGTACCGCTCTGTGATCTTCTGCACCGATGATGCCCAACTCGCGGCCGCCGAGCAGAGCCGCGCCCGGTATCAGGCGGGGCTGCAGGCTGCCGGGCTCGGCGCCATCACCACCGAGATCCGGCGGGCGCCGGAGTTCTTCTACGCCGAGGACTACCACCAGCAATACCTGGCGAAGAACCCCGACGGGTATTGCGGCCTGGGTGGGACCGGAGTCGCCTGCGTCGCCTGACGCAGGGCGACCGTCGGCCTCAGGCCGGCATCAGGCCGCGGTTCAGGCCGGCACGGCGCGCAGCGCGGCCCGCAAGGTCTCGACGGCGCCACGCACCTCGTCCTCGGACGAGATGAACGGCGGCGCCAGCGCGAGCGTCTCGCCGGTGAAGCGCAGCATCAGCCCGCGGGCGAGCGCCTGCTCGAACACCTGGAAGGCGCGCAGCGCGGGCTTGCCCGGCACCGGCGCGACATCGACAGCGGCCGCCAGGCCGAGGTTGCGGATGTCGGTGACCAAGGGCTCGCCCTTGAGCGAGTGGATGGCGTCCTCGAGCACCGGGGCGAGCTGGGCGGCGCGGCCGATGAGGTCGCGCTCGGCGAGCTCGTCCAGCGTGGCATGCGCCGCGGCGACCGCGAGCGGGTGCGCCGAGTAGGTGTAGCCGTGGAAGAACTCGATGAGGTGCTCGGGGCCGGTCATGAAGGCGTCGTAGATCTGCGAGGCGGCGATCACGCCGCCGAGCGGCACGGTCGCGTTGTTGACGGCCTTGGCGAAGGTGGTGAGGTCGGGCCGGACGCCGAAGAAATCGGAGGCGAACGGCGTGCCGAGGCGGCCGAAGCCGGTGATCACCTCGTCGAAGATCAGCAGGATGCCGTGCTTGGTGCAGATCTCGCGCAGGCGCTGCAGGTAGCCCTTGGGCGGCACGATCACGCCGGTCGAGCCCTGCATCGGCTCGACGATGACCGCCGCGATGGTGCTCGCGTCGTGCAGCGCGACGAGCCGCTCGAGCTCCTCGACCAAGTGCAGGCCCCAATCGGGCTGGCCGCGCGAGTAGGCCATCTGCGACGGGTTCCAGGTGTGCGGCAGGTGGTCGACGCCGGGGATCATCAGCGGCGTGAACATCTTGCGGTTGGCGAGGATGCCGCCGACCGAGATGCCGCCCATGCCGACGCCGTGGTAGCCGCGCTCGCGGCCGATGATGCGGGTGCGCGAGGCGTCGCCCCGCACGCGATGCCAGGCGACGGCGATCTTGAGGGCGGTGTCGACGGCCTCGGAGCCGGAGTTCACGAAGAACACCTTGTCGTCGGGGCGGCCGGCGAGCGTGGCGATGCGCTCGGCGAGCGTGAACGCCGCCGGGTGGCCCATCTGGAAGCTGGGCGCGAAGTCGAGGGTGGCGACCTGCTTCTGCACGGCCTCGACCACGCGCGCGGGCGAATGGCCGAGCGGGCTGCACCACAGGCCCGAGAGGCCGTCGAACACGCGGCGCCCGTCGGCGAGCGTGTAGTAGGCGCCCGCACCGGAGACGATCAGGCGCGGATGCGCCTTGAAGTGCCGGTTGTGGGTGAAGGGCATCCACCAGGCGCGCAGCGCCGCTTCGGAGGGGACCGCGTTCATGAGCGCACCGCCGCGATGAGGCCGGCCGCGACGCGATCGACGTTCGCGGGGCTGACGCCCGCGATGTTGATGCGGCCGTCGGGCGGCATGTAGAGATGATGGTGGTCGCGCGCGAACGCGACCTGCGTGGCGGAGAGCGGCAGCCGCGAGAACATGCCGCGCTGCGCGCCGATCCAGCGGTAGTCGTCGCCGGAGACCGCGCCCAGGCGCTCGGCCAGCAGGCCGCGCAGCGAGTTGATGCGGCTCGCCATGTGGGAGAGCTCGGTCATCCACTCCTGGCGCAGCGCGGGCTGCGAGAGCACGCGCTCGACGAGCGCGGCGCCGTGGTCGGGCGGCATCGACCACAGGGTGCGGGCGAGGCGCCCGAGGTGGCCGGTGGTGATGCCGGCGCGCTCGACGTTGCCGCTGAGGGCGATCAACAGCCCGGTGCGCTCGCGATAGATGCCGAAATTCTTGGAGCACGACACCGCGACCAGCATCTCGGGGACGGCGCGCGCCATCAGGCGCACCGAGGCGGCGTCGCGGTCGAGGTCTTCACCGAGGCCCTGGTAGGCGAGGTCCATGAACGGCATCAAGCCGCGGCGCGCGACGACCGCCGCGACCTCGGCCCACTGCGCGGCAGAGAGGTCCTGGCCGGTGGGGTTGTGGCAACAGGCGTGCAGCACGACGATGGTGCCGGCGGGCTGGGCATCGAGGTGCGCGAGCATGCGCTCGAACAGCACGCCGGGGTTCTGCGCGTCGTAGTAGGGGTAACGGTCGACCTTCAGGCCGACCGTGCCGAGCAGCGGGATGTGGTTGGCCCAGGTGGGGTCGCTCACCAGGATCGTGGCGCCGGGGGCCGCGTAGACCTCTTGCTCGGCGGTGCGCACCGCGCGCGGCACGGGCGTCTTGCCCTGCTCGTCCTTGTAGACGCCGACGCCGAGGTCGACCTTCTCGGGCGAGGGATCGGCCTGGAAAGCGGCGGAGACGCCGAGGATGGGATCGGGCGGGACGCGGGTGAGGGTCTCGAGCATGGCGGGCCTGCGGGGGCGATGGACCTCGCCATTATCGCAGCAGCCCGGCCCGGGCGCACCCGCTCCGTGGACCTTGTTGCGGGCTCAGTAGCCTTCGAGGCGCGCGCTGCGGTCGCGGTGCCAGCCGGCGCTGCCGTAGAGGGTCTCGAGCACCCGCGCCCGCTTGAGGTAAAGGCCGGCATCGAAGGCGTCGGTCATGCCGATGCCGCCGTGCAGCTG
>RFTM01000130.1 GCA_009923475.1 Gammaproteobacteria bacterium
CGGTGTCGTCAGCCGCTGCGCCAATGCGGCGGATAGGTGCGTTCGTAGCCGGGCAAGGCCTCGATGCGGGCCAACCAGCGGCCGAGCGCGGGATAGTTGGCCTCGATGGGCAGGAAACGGCTCGCGAGGTCCTCGGCACCGGGCCGGGCGAGCGCGCGCCGCAGCAGCTGGATGGCCGGGAAGATCACCATGTCGATGGCGCTGCAGTCCTCGCCGACGATCCAGTCGAAGCGCGAGACGCGCTGCTCGATGGTGCGGGCCTCGCGCGCGACGACGTGCATGGCGTCGGTGAGGCCGTCGGCGTCCAGCGGCCGTTCGTCGGCGGGGCCGCGACCGCCGCCGAGCAGGGTGCGGCAGATGCCCATGATGTGCGGCTCGGTGTAGGCCTGGAACTCCTCGATGACGCGCAGGATGACGGCGGCCTCCTCGGGCGAGCGGCCGAAGATCGGCGGCTCGGGGTACTTGAGGTCGAGGTAGTACAGGATCGCCACCGACTCGAAAACGACATAGTCGCCGTGCTTGAGCACCGGCAGGCGCCCGCGGGGGTTCATGGCGAGCATCTGCGGCGCCTTGTGCTCCTGCAAGGCGAGCTGCAGCGGGTGGCTCCGGTAGGCCAACCGCTTGTGCTCCAGCGCCAGCATCACCCGCCACGAGTACGGGCTGCCGCTTCCCCACCACAGGTCGATCGTCATGGGAAAGATTGTAACGGCAACACGTAGGCACGAGAATTGCGCGATGGACCATCTCACCTTCGTCGACGCCGACACGCTGGCGTCGCACCTCGAGGACCCGGATTGGGTGCTGCTCGACTGCCGCTTCGAGCTCGCCAAGCCCGCTTGGGGCGAGGAAGCCTTCGCATCCGGCCACATCCCGGGCGCGCAGTACGCGCACCTCGACCGCGACCTCTCGAGCCCGGTCACGCCGGCGACCGGCCGCCATCCCCTGCCCGACGCTGCCGCGTTCGCGCGGCGCGCAGGCCTTTGGGGCATAGGCGCAGGCACCCAGGTGGTGGTCTACGACCAGGACATCGGGGTGTTCGCGGCGCGCGCCTGGTGGCTGCTGCGCTGGCTCGGCCACGCGCGGGTCGCCATCCTCGACGGCGGCTACGCGGCCTGGACCGCATCCGGGCGCGCGGTCTCGACGTTGCCCGGGTCGCGCCCGGCGCGCAGCTTCTCGGGGACGCCGGACCCCTCGATGGTCGCCGACGCCGCGGCCGTGCAGGCCGGACTCGCCGCCGATGCCATCCGGCTGGTCGATGCGCGCGGCGCCGAGCGCTTCGCCGGCCGCAACGAGACGATGGACCCGGTGGCCGGCCACGTGCCGGGGGCCGTCAACCATCCCTATGGCGGCAACTTCGACGCCGGCCGCGTGGCATCCGTCGACGCGCTGCGCGAGCGCTGGGGCACGACCCTCGGCGTCCACGGCCCGCGCGGGTTGGTCGCGATGTGCGGCTCGGGCGTCAGCGCCTGCCTGAACCTCGCGACGCTCGAGCACGCCGGGCTCGGCGGCGGCAAGCTCTACCCCGGCTCCTGGAGCGAATGGATCCGCGATCCGTCGCGACCGGTCGCGACGACGCCGGCCAACGGCGCGCGGCGCGGTCCGCCGTGGAGCGTCGCGCAATCGGTCGACCTCTATCACGTCAAGGCCTGGGGACTCGGCTACTTCGACATCAACGACCAGGGCCACGTCCTGGTGCGCCCGGAGCAGCGCCCGGGCGATGGCATCGACCTGTTCGACGTGGTGCAGGGCCTCAAGGAACGCGAGCTCACCGCGCCCGTGGTGCTGCGTTTCTCGGGCATCCTCGCGCACCGCCTGCGCCAGCTGAACGACGCCTTCGCGCGCGCCATCGCCGAGAACGACTACCGCAACCGCTATTCGGCGGTGTTCCCCATCAAGGTGAACCAGCAGCGCCTGGTCGTCGAAGAGGTGTTCCGCTACGGCTCGGAGTTCGGCTTCGGCCTCGAGGCGGGCAGCAAGCCCGAGCTGCTCGCCGTGATGGCGATGACCGAGAACTCGCCCGAACGGCTGATCGTCTGCAACGGCTTCAAGGACGACGCGTACATCGAGACGGCGATGCTCGCCACCAAGCTCGGCCGCACCATCGTGCCGGTGGTCGAGAACTTCTCCGAGCTCGGCCTCATCATCAAGCACCAACTACGCCTCCTCCATGAACTACAGCGTCGAGGAGTACGCCAACGACGTGGTGCACCGCGTCGGCAGCGTCTGCGACGCCCGCGGCATCGCGCACCCGATGATCGTCAGCGAATCGGGCCGCGCCATCGCCGCGCACCACAGCGTGCTGGTGTTCAACGTGCTCGGCCGCTCGGCGCTCGACCAGTTCCGCGTCACCGGCCGCGAGGACCAGGAACACGGCGGCGGCAAGCTGCCCCAGCCCGTGCAGGACCTGCTCGACGCCTACCGCGAGGTGAGCGCGAAGCGCCTCGTCGAGTGCTGGCACGATGCGCTGACGGCGCGCGAGCAGTGCCTGCAGATGTTCAACCTCGGCCTGCTGTCGCTGGAGCTGCGCGGCCTCGCCGAGCGGCTCTACTGGGCCACCTGCGCGCGCGTCCGCGACCTGTGCCGCAAGCTCGAAGAGGTGCCCGAGGAGCTCGAGGGCATCGAGACGGTGCTGTCCGACATCTACTTCTGCAACATGTCGGTGTTCCAGTCGCTGCCCGATTCCTGGGCCATCGACCAGCTGTTCCCCATCATGCCCATCCATCGCCTCGGCGAGGGCCCCACGCGCCACGCCGTGCTCGCCGACATCACCTGCGACTCCGACGGCAAGATCGACCGCTTCGTCAGCCATCGCGAGGTCAAGCGCACGCTCGAGGTGCACGAGATCGCCGAGGGCGACGAGTACTACCTCGCCGCGTTCCTGGTGGGCGCGTACCAGGAGACGCTCGGCGACCTGCACAACCTCTTCGGCGACACCCACGTGGTGCACATCAGCCTCGACGACCAGGGCGCCTGGGCGATCGAGGAGGTCGTGGCCGGCGACACCGCGAACCGCGTGCTCGAGTACATGGAGTACGATGTCGCGGAGCTCGCGCCCGCGCTCGCCCGCGACTGCGAGCGGGCGATCCGCGAGGGCCGCATGACCGTCGCCGAGAGCCAGGCGCTCAAGCGCTTCTACGAAGGCGAACTGAACGGCTACGCTTACCTGGAGTGAGGCCCGCCATGGCGATGCCCGCGGAAGAACTGCCCGTCCCGCCGCTCACCGTCGAGGAGAGCCGCGACTTCCGCAGCTACCACGCGTTCCTGCGCGCGGCCCGCACGTACATGGAAGGCCGGTTGGTGGCGCGCATGCGCGACGCCTACGACGACGCCCTCGCCTCGCGCGGCGGCCCGCCGCCCGCCGACTGGCGCGAGGCCGAGGCGGTGCTCGACGAGCTCGTCCCCTTCCAGCTTTATTGCTGGTCGTACCGCCACCTGCAGCGGTTCAAGTACCACCGGCCCTCGCTCGGCATCTTCGCCACGCTCGAGGCGCAGCGCGGGCGCCTGGTGGCGGGCCTCGAGGCGACGGCGGCCGCGACGCCGCCCGAGGCGCTGCGCCTCGATCCGCAGCTGGAGCTCCCCGAGTATTTCCGTTTCGTGCCGTTCCACCAGCACACCGGCGGCGTCGCGCACGACGCGCTCGACGGCCTCGCCTACGAGATCGGTCGGCGCACCACCGTCCCGGCGCATGCCGACCCGAACGGCATCTACCGCATCCTGTTCGACGCGCTGCCGCAGCGTCGCTGGGCGCGGGTGCTCGACTGGGGCACGGGCCACGGCGCGGCGCTCGTCACCTGGCAGCAGATGCATCCCGAGTCGGAATGCCATGGCGTCGACCTCTCGGCGCCCTGCCTCAAGGTGGCGAACCAGCGGGCCCGCGAGCGCGGCCTGTCGTTCAGGCTCTCGCAGCAGGACCTCGAGCGCCTCGACTACCCCGACGGTCATTTCGACCTCGTGTTCTTCAATTTCATGCTGCACGAGCTGCCGCCCGCGCATACGCCGGCGCTGCTGCGCGAAGCCTGCCGCGTGCTGAAGCCGGGCGGCCTGTTCGCCGGCCACGAGTTCCACCTGCGGCCCGGCGACCCGTTCCAGAACGCCCTGCAGCGCAGCCACGCCTTCACCAACAACGAGACCTATGCCACGCCGTGGTACGACGCGCCGCTCGAGCGGTGGGCGCGCGAGGCCGGGTTCTCCGAGGTCTCGGTGACGCCCTTCGAGCGGCTCAACCGCTCGGTGGAACGCCCCGGCCGCGCGCCGGTCAGCGTCAACCACTGGAACCTGTACCTGCTGCGCAAGTGAGCACGACCACCATGGATCAAGGCGACGACGGGAGGCGCGTGCCGGCCGACCCGCTGCAGGGCCGCAAGGCGGCGCTGCAGGCGCCCGTCACGGAGCGCGAACCGGAGCTGCTCGCGCACCTGCCGATGGACAACGCGGTCGGGGCGATCATGGCGCTCACCGCCGAGGTCTGGCTGCTGCGCGAACGCTTGGCCGCGCTCGAGGCCGAGCTCGCCGCGCGGCGCGTGCTGCCCGAGGGCGCCGTCGAGCGTCACCAGGACAGCCCCGAGCAGGCGCAGGCGCGCGCCGCCGACCTCGCCGCCTTCACCGAGCGGGTGATGTCGGAGCTGGCGCGCGACCGCGAGCCGGTCTCGAAGGTCGATCCGCGCGTCCAAAGATACCTGCAGCGCCCCTGAGCGCCCGTCGGCGACGGGGCCGGGTGTATCATCGGCGGCGTCGTCCCACGCAGCCTCCGGAGCCCTGCATGACCCTCAAGAACCACGCCACAGCCTGCCTGTCCGCCGCCCTGCTCGGCGCGCTCGGCCTCTGCGCCGCCTCGCCTGTCGCCGAAGCCAAGAAGGCCAAGGCGGCGCCCGCCATCGACCTCGCGACGCCCGAGGGCGCGGTCATCGCCGGCCGCAAGATCCAGTGCTCCGCCGAGGACAACGTCCCGGTCATCTACACCTTCCATGGCGAGGCGTTCTCGCGCGTGCCCGGCGAACGCGACCGCAAGCTGTTCAACGTCGAGGGCATGAACGTCCGGCAGTGCGTGACCGTCACCGACCCGGCGCGCGGCAAGGGCTGGCGCCTCGTGTCGCGCGAACTGCTGCTCTACGTCGACCCCGCGACGGGCGAACTGCTGCGCGAATGGAAGAACCCCTGGACCGGCCAGACGGTCAAGGTGCTGCAGACCGCCAACGACCCCGTGAACCAGCGTCCGGTGTTCCCGGTGGGCGCGGACGGCAAGCCGGCGCAGTGGCCGGGCACCATCAACGGCGACACGTGGTGGAACACCATCACCGTGCCGCTCTTCTACCAGAACCCCCTCGGCGGCGATTACCAGAAGTACGTCGGCGGGTTCTACCACGCGACCGAGATGTTCAATTTCTTCGGCAAGGTCGCCGACCTCGTCGACCCGCGCAACCCGAACCCCCGCATCGAGGTGGGCTGGGTCCGCATGGCGGACTGGCTGCCTTGGATGGAGATGAGCGGGCGCGCCGGCATGATCTACATGCATGCGGCCGGACGGAAGCTGGACGGCTACGAGCAGCTGCCTGCGGTGATGCGCAAGGCCATCGAGACGGAGTACCCGGAATACCGCAACCCGCCCCCGGGCGACGACCGGCGCGAGAACGACACGAGCTGGACCTACTTCAAGAAGAAGTTCCCGGCCGGACAGGCGGCCGCCCCGGCACAAAAGTGACCGCCGGCGGGCGGGCGGGGGC
>RFTM01000014.1 GCA_009923475.1 Gammaproteobacteria bacterium
CCGTTGAAATAGATGTCGCCCACCGCCGCGTCGACGCGCCCTTGGCTGATCGGGCGGCCGTTGTCGTTCATCCCGGCCGGCCGATCAGCCAAGGGCGCGTCGACGCGGCGGTGGGCGACATCTATTTCAACGGTACGGCTTACAAGAAGAAGGGTTCCGGCGCGGTAGGCGCCGATACCACCCCGAGCGATGACGAACTCGCCTACGCGAACCGGCGGGTCCAGAAGCTGCAAGTCAACTTCGGCGAGAATTCCAAAGACCGCGCCTTCCTCTACCAGTCACGTCACAACGTGACGATCACGGATACCGAGAGCGCGGTCACGGCGCTCGATTTCGTGGATGCCGCTGCCAAGGTGGTCAACGAATCCCGGGCCCGCATGGGCGCGACGATGAGCCGCATCGAGCACACGATCAACAACCTGATGAACCTCGTCGAGAACACCGAAGAGGCGAAATCGCGCGTGCTCGACACCGACTACGCGAAGGAGTCGGCCGAGCTCGCGAAGGCGCAGATCCTGGCGCAGGCGGGCACCGCGATGCTGGCGCAAGCCAACCAGTCGCAGCAGTACGTGCTCAACCTGTTGCGACAGGGCTGATCCTGAACGCAGGGACCCATGCTCAAGCCGCTCACCAGCCTCGTCGCGGCGCTCTTCGCCGCGTCCCTGCCGAACGCCGGCGCAGCCGAACCACTGTCGCTGGCGGCGGCAGCGGAGCGTTTCGTCGAGCGCAGCACATCGCTACCCGAAGGGAGCGTACGAGCCCAATCGATCGACCGACAGATGCCGCTCGGCGACTGCCCCGCAGGCTGGGAGTGGTCTTTCCCCTATGAGGCGCGCACCACCGTGCAGGTCTCCTGCACGGCCTCGCCCATCCCCAGCAAGCGGTTCGTCGCCGTGCGGTATCTCGTCCCTGAAACCCGTGCACAGGACCGTGCGCCGTCTGCCGGCGCGATGCGGCGTTTCGTGGTCGCCGCACGCGACCTGGGCGTCGGCGCCGTGCTCCGTCCCGAGGACCTGGAGGTGGTGTCGGTACCCCCCAGGGATCGTGCGTTCTCTTCCACCCTTTCAGACCCCGAGACACTCGTAGGGCTCGCCTTGACCCGCCCGGTCCGGCGGGGGGAGAGCCTCGGTCGCGCCGACGCGCGCAATGCCGTTGCCATAAAGCGCAACAGCGTCGTTGCCGCGTGGTCCTCCTTCCCCGGCGGCCGGGTGGTCACCAAACTCACGGCGATGCAGAGCGGCAAGGTCGGCGACTGGATTGATGCCGAGAATCCGCAGACTGGTCGCCGTCTCAGGGGCCTGGTCCAAGCCGACGGAACCCTCAAGATGGGCGGCGGCGCCCCAGATGTCTTGGCTCAAGGTACGATGTCCCGGGCCGACTGATACGCTCGGAAAGTGGGAAAAGGTGCGCAGCCATGACAGTCGATAAGCCATTCATCAACGGAACCCATCCCGCTCGGGATGCGGTCGGCCTCCGTCGGGCCAACCATGGCAACCAGCCGGTCCTAGGCGACCGCGTGGCGGCCCAAACCACAGCCGTCGCAGCAGCCGTCGACCCGGTGCAGGTCTCCACCGTCTCCCGCGAGATGTCCGCGGCCTTGGGCCCGAACTCGATGGACGAGATGTTCGACCATGACAAGGTCGAGGCCATCCGTCGCGAAATCCGCGAAGGCCGGTTCCCCATCGACGAGGAACGGCTCGCCAAGAAGTTCCGTGAACTCGAGAAGGAGCTTGGAGACCTTGGCGCCTGACGCAGCCATGATGCCCCACCCGAACGTCACGCCGAGCTTGCAGGATCTCGCGGATCTTTGTGTCAGCATCTGTCGCACGCTCGATCGCGAACACGCCGTCTTGCGCGGTTCGAAGGGGCTCATCGGCGAGGGCGTGGACGACCTTGAGGCAATCCACGCGGAGAAATCCGAGCAGCTCGAACGGCTCGAGGCGCTCGCACGGTCCCCGGGAGCGACCGACGAGGCGAGGGCCGATCCGGAACGTGCCAAGTCCGTGAGGGGCGACATCGAACGCTGCAAGCAGTTGCAGTACCGCAACCATCAGGTGTTCAGCCGCATCGTCGCGGCGCAGCGCCGCATCATCTCTGTGCTGCGCCCGAACGACGACGACATCAGCATCTACGACCGCGGCGGCAGGACCCGCGACTTCGGCATGGGTCGCCTCGGCGATCGCGCTTGAGCCGTCAACCCCGTTGTCCGGTCTCGTGAGGCGGCTCCCGCCCCTCCATCCAGTAGACCCACGAGAGAACGACGGCCACCGCCCGGTAGACATCAGGCGGGATGACCGCATCGAGCGGCAACTCGGAGAGCCGGGCGGCAAGCATGGCATCGTGCATCACCGGCACGCCCTGCCGACGCGCCTCAGCGACGATCTCCTGCGCCATGAGCTCGCGACCCGTCGCCACGATGACGGGGACGGCGTTGCTGCCGTACTCGAGGGCGACTGCGCGGTCTTCGCGTTCCATGCTCATGCCCCCCTCATACGCGGATGGACCGCAGCTGACCGGGATCGGTCGGTGTCATCGTATCGAGCTGTGGCTCGATCACGGACCACCTCGCGAGTTCTAGGCCAGCCCCCCGCAGACGGCGCGAGAGCTCGGCCTTGGACTCTTCCCAGTGCGCCTGTCGGCCCGCTGTATCCGTGAGAACCGTGACGGCAACGCCTGCGCGCCCTACCTGTTCGATTCGGATGTCGATATCACCGAATGGCAGGGACACGCCGACAAGACGCGTACGCCACGGACGCTGCCGGTCGTGACGTCGTCCGTCGCCTCCCTCATGGTCTGACGCTCTCCCGGGGGAGTCCTGCTGCAGCGTGATCCACCATCCACCGACTCCATCGGGAGCGGGGAACAGGAAGGAATACACTATGCCGCCACCCCTGCTGGCGGCCGTTGCAGCGCTTTGCAGTCCGACCAAGTCGTCAAGCGCCGACCACGCACCCTCCGTGGCGGGACCCTCACGCCTGCTCGCGATGAATTCAAGCAGCCGCCGCTTCAGGTCCGCCGGCGGAACCGTGCGACGCTCACGAAGCTGTGATTCGAAGAACAGTCCGGACTGCGACACCGACAGGGCGAGAGACTGCATCCAGCCTGCGAGCCCAGTGGCCGCCGGTGTGGACGGCATGCCCGGGGCGGTCACCGCGGACTTCTGACCGTCAGGGCCCATCAGCCATCCGGCGAGCGCGCGCGGCAGATGCAACCGTGCGGACAGAGAACGGATGGGGTCGACACGGGCCCGCAGCAGCGGGCTCACGGTGTGGGTGAGGACGGTCGCCTCGACGACCGGCTCGGCATCTCCCGCGAGCACCGGCCCCGATGCGGCCACCCGGGCAGCGGGCGAAGGCGAACCGCCGATCCTCGCGACAGAAGTGCCGGCAAGCGGCAACAGGGGGACAAGGGTGAGGGCCCCGCTCATGTCGCGGGCGACCTGCATGGAGAGGCGGGAATATTCAGAAACCCCTGGTATCGGCCGACTTGAGAAGAAGTGGTCGCCGACCCGCAGGAGCATCTCGTCGTCCTGGAAGCGCACGGTCGCGCTGAGCACCGACCCCACTTCCCAACGGGCGGCAGCCGCTACCGACGACGGAACAGCGATGGCGCGGTCCGCCGCGGCGACCAGCTCGGGGTCGCGCGGGGCCGGTGATGAGGGGGGCAGACCGACAGGACTTAGCATCTGCTCACAAGTCGTCGTACGACCCTTCGGCTTGAGACTTGCTGGGAGTATAGTGTCGATGAGAAACATGCGGAGTATCTGATTGAGGTCTGCGGTCTTATCCATGGTCCTGTTGGTTCCCGCCGCTTGGGCAGCCGAACCTCCCGGCAACGCCCGCAGGCCGCCGCCCGAGCCTGACCTTCGCGTGCAGGCCGTCCCGGAGCTCGTATGCACCGGAGGGCGTGCCGTCAACATCGTGAACGATAGCTTGGAGACCTCAAGCGAGGAGTCGCCGCTCCGCCTCCGCCTACGCGGCAATCTCCTCTACATAGGACAGACCAGCGTCAGCGAAAAGTTCTTCGGGCTGATCAACCGGTCCGATCGGCGTCGTTGGGTCTCGGGCAATGCAACATTGGTCCTCGACGACGACCTCAAACAAGGTGTCTGGGTGCGTCTTTCAACGGTCTCCACCCGTATAAGCGCCGTCCGATGCGAGCCGTTCGACGCTTCCAAGAGATGACCCGCCGGACTCCCGGACGCTTGCGATCGCGGGCACTGCTCACCCTTGGCGTGCTGCTACAGGCCTGCGGTGGCGGCGGCGATCCCGCACCGGCCGCAGTTGCACCGCCGCTGTCAGGGACGTTCGTCGATCTCTCGATCGCAGGGCTGTCCTACGCAACGACCACCGTCTCGGGCACCACGGGACCGGGAGGCGGGTTCACCTATCGATGTCTGACCCCCGACTGCGAGACGCTGACGTTCTCGGTGGGCCCGATCATACTGGGATCCGCATCCGGCGCATCGACCTTGACGATGAAGGATCTTGCGGGAGGCATCGATGCCGGGCTGCTCTCCACAATCACCGTCCGTCGCGTACAGTTCCTGATCGCGATGGACGGCGATGCAGAAGTGGCCAACGGCATCTCGATCCCCTCCGCACTGGCCGCTTCGCTGGCGGGGAGGTCGCTGGACTTCAACGCGACATCCTTCGACTCGGACCTGTCAGCACTGATCGACCGCCTCAAAGGGGACTCCCGCCTGTCTTCTTCCTACCGGGCCGGCATGCAGATCCCCTCGGCGGCGACCGCTCGCGCGATCGCCGAGCAGGCCGAAGCGCTCGCGCGCGGCGTCCTCGTCGAGACACCGTCATCTTCCGTAGTGCCGGCCAGGGAGCTGCGTAAATATGTGCTGCGCGTACCCGATACCTCATTGGTGCCCTACTCGGGCAGGTCGACGCTGCTCTCCGCCGCTTATCCCCGAGGTCTGAGACCCGCTCTCGGTGCGGGGATCTCCGTGGTCTCAGGTACCCCAGCGACGGGGCTGCGCCTGCGGGTCGTGACATCACGCGGGATCGCTGTCCCGGCGCCGCGATACTCCGACGGCGTGTCGTCGCGCTCCGCCGGGGTGCTGCTCAACGAAAGCATCAACGGTGCGCCGTCTTGGACCACCGTCACACTGAACTCCGCCTCCGCCGAGGCGGGTCCGCTGATCGTGCTCAAGGCCGCTGACGGGAGCGCATTGTCCGGCAGACCAACGCCGACCGATGCCTCGGGCAGCGACGGCGCGCGCAATCTCGACGAATCGCTCCAACCGCGGTCACCGGAGTTCGACCAGCGGGGGCTCGATCCGGCGGGCATCACCGAGGGGGATGCCGGCACGGTCTGGATCTGCGATCGTCGCGGACCTTTCCTCGTACAGACGGACGACCAAGGTCGATCGCTGCAGCGGATAGGCCCGGCCGGCAACGCCGGATCGCTGCCTGATGTCGCGCGCCGGCTGCCGGCGCTCCTCGAATCACGGCAGCCGGCGCTCGGCTGCGGCGGTCTCGTTCGGCGTCCAACCAGCGGCGAGATCCTGTTCGCGCTCGGCGCAGCGCTCAATGTGAACGGACGCACGGCGGTCAGCGCACCGCTGGTCCGTCTGGTGGCGTTCGATCCGCGGACAGGCAATGTCAGGCAGTACGCACTTCGCATCCGCAGCACCGAATCCGGCTTTCGTGTCCAGGACCTTGCGCCGATCGGCGACGATCGGCTGCTCGCGCTCGTACGGTTCCGCGAAGGCGGTGCGAACGGCCCTGAGCGCTGGGAGATAAGGACGGTCGACCTCAGCGGCGCGAACGACATCTCCAACCGATCCTTGACCTCCGGTCCGAACGCCGGGCTCGCGCTCGAGTTCGGCACCCTCGCCGAGATGGAAGCGAGCGGCGTGACACCGGCCACGACGAGCACCATCGTTGAGCTCGGCGCATTGGGATGGATCGCGGGCAGCGTCGAGGGTCTTGCGCGGGCGGATCCGCGCACGCTGATCGTCATCGGCCAGATGAACGGCGGCGTCTCCAGCCGCGTTAACGGCGGGGATCCTGCGCTATCGGTGGCGGAGCACCAGGTCGATCGCAACGGAGTCATCACGCCTCGCGCGTCCGGCGGCGCCGTGGCTCCGGTCTTCGAACTGCTGCCGTCGGCGTTCGAATCGCGGCAGACCGTGATCTGGTCTATCGAGCTCCGCAACGCGGTGGATTGAACCGAGCCGCAAACGCGCCGGGACAAGACCGGCGCGCATCACTGCGACGGGATGCACTCGGCGCCGCCGCGCAGCAGCGCCGCGCAGATCCGTTCGGCCTCGTCGCTGTCATCGAACCTTACCCGCAGGCGATAGAGCGATGAACCCGCCGCCGGCTCGATGTCTATCACGGGCGATAATTCCTGCAGCTCCACGAATGCGCGACGAAGTTTCTCCCAACCCTCACGGGCGGAACGTGCGGTGGAGAACGCCCCCAACTGCACGACCCGCCCCGCAGGGGGGGATGCGGTATCTGGATTGTTGTCGCCCGACGGAGCGGGCACAGCGGGCTCGGCAGGCGCGATGGGCGGCGCTGGCGCAAGAGCATCGCGTCGACGCTGGGCCAACTCGCTCCATACACCGTCCGGATGTGCCGAAAGGTATTTGTTGTAGGCGGCAACAGAACCGGACCGGCGGGCGACGCCCCAATCGCGTTCGTCGACCAGCGCGTCCCTTCGCGTACGCGCCTGCTCCGCATGCTCGCCCTTGGGATGGTCTTGGAGATAGCGGGTATAACCGTCTGGCGTATCGGTGCGCACCGCTTCGTTCCAGGCGGCATCGGATCTGGCGCAAGCCACGAGGCCCATCAGGCACAGCACCGTGATCCCGAGGCTTGCCCGACGGCCACCGGACGCCATTGACGCATGGGCAACCCGCTTGGATACGAAAAAAAACACGGGAATAAGTATAACAAAGCGGCCTCTGGTGTCGACTTCTGGCGTTGATGAAAACGGATTACTCAGCTGTGGGAGGGCTCCTCGGAACCGCGCTCGTCATAGGCATGGCGATGTCGCTCGGCAGCGGTAACGCGATGTTCTTCGATCCGTCCTCTTTCCTGCTCGTACTCGGCGGCACGCTCACCGTCGTCGTCACCCGCCGCTCGGTCCGGGACGTCGTGTGTCATCTACGAGCGCTGAAGGTGATTGTCGGACAGGGCCCGCAAGGACTGCCGGAGCTCGCCGGACGATTCCAGCGTTGGGCGAACATCGCGCGGAGGGACGGGACCCTGGCGCTCGAAGCCGAGGCTGCAAGCATCCAACAGCCCTTCCTGCGTGATGCGCTCATGCTGTTGGTTGACGGCGCAGATGAAGCAGCGCTCCGGCTCGGACTCCAGAAACGCGTGGATCTTCTGAACGAGCGCCACGAGAGGGTGATCGCGACTTGGGAGGACTGGCTGGTCATCTCGCCCGCCATGGGCATGATCGGGACCTTGATCGGCCTGATGCACATGCTCGGAAATCTCAAGGATATCGACATGCTGGGGCAGGGAATGGCGTTGGCGCTCCTGACGACGCTGTATGGCGCGCTTCTGGCCAATGTTGTGGCGGGCCCTGTGGCGAGCCGGCTGCGCATCAAGCACGATGAAGAGCTGCAGTGGTGCCAAGCCGTGGTCGTCGGGGTCTGCCGCATCGCCCGCGGAGAGAGTCCGCGCCGCATCGCCGACGCGGTGGTCACGCCCCTGAGAAACGTCAGGCCGCGACGGTCGGACGAAGCGGCATGATCGGCAACGCGGTGCAGCCGAAGACGGTCCCGTGGGCGATCACGTTTGCCGACATGTCCCTGCTGCTGCTCTGCTTTTTCGTGATGATGGCTGCGCTTCCCCGCAAGACCGCCGAGGCCCGCCCGGCTGCGACGACCGGCGCCGTTGAAGCGGCGGCGCTGTTGCGGCAACGTCTGGCCGAGGGCATCGACCAAGGATGGATTGAGGTCGACCAGGACGGCTCACGGGTACACCTGCAGTTCGGGACAGCTGACGGTTTCGATGTCGGCAGCGACCGACCGACTCCGCAGACCTTGGCCCTCATAGATACCCTCGCCGACACGCTTGGCCATAGCGAGGCGCATATCACCGTGGCAGGACACACAGATGATATGCCCATCAGCACCGACCGGTTCCGCGACAACTGGGATCTCTCCTCCGCCCGCGCAGCGTCGGTGATCCGCGAACTTGTGAAGTCACACGGCATCGACCCACAACGCCTCGAGGCGAGAGGCTACGCGGACACGAGGCCGCTTGCGCGCAACGACACCGAACAGGCCAGAGCCCGGAACCGCAGGATCGAGATCGAGATCGCCTGGGGACGCTGAGCGGCCCTACGCGCCATCAGGCAAGGCCGTCTCGTTTCTCTCGCTTAAAAACAATAAGATCAGGCACATGCGCGTTACTTGATTTATCCGGTGACTTGCGTTGCGCCCCTGCCACCACCGCAGCCGACCCGATGTCCCACCGACATGTTTGGATGGCCCTGCTGCTGGCAGCCGCCACCGCCATGGCGCCACGCGCCCGCGCCGAACCCCTGCCGATCGCGCAGACGGACTCCCCCTACGATGTGCTGTTGGTGGCGAACATCAACGCGTTCCCCAGGAACCTCGACGGCTCGCTGCGCCTGCCGGACCCCGCGGCCGGCGTCGACATCAGCACCTGCTATCTGCGCGACGACAGCGGCAAGCCCTTCGTCTGGCAGGCGGCGCTGCGCGACCGAAAGCAGCGCAATGCCCTGGAGCCGTTGCTCGACGTGCAGAAAGCCTATTCCGCGCAGGGCGTGCCCCGTGTCGTCGACGAAGTGCAGGCGAGCCTGCGCCGCTCCTTGGAGGACCCGCTGGCGGCCAAAGGCCGCCCGGGCCGCAACGGCACGGCGCGGCCGAGACCGCCATCATCGCACGGCTGTTCGCGATCCCCGCTTTTCTCGTCGCGCCGCTCCTGACGGAGCTGAAGTCCTACCGCGCCTATTCGCATCCCGAGAGATACAACCCCGACCAATACACGGTGATCCGCCGCGTCACGCTCGCCGAGATGCAGGGCCGGGCACAGCAGGCGGGAGCCGCCCTCGCGGCACAGCAAGGACTGCTCGAGTCCTACCGCAGTGCCGCTCTCGCCGGCGACGAGACGCGCGTGGGCCTCGTGCGCCCGGACCGTCTGGTCCTGCAGCCGGCCGTCTGCGCGGTAGATGGGACGGGCGCGGTCCACGACGCGATCGTCGCCCATGTCACAGAGTGGCAAGCGGCGCACCGGCGCGAACTGCAGGCCTCGCTCGCCGAGCGCGGCGATCCGCGCGCCGTCGCGCTCACCGAAGGCCCCGACACGGGCAGACTCGTCGCGGTGCCGGACCTGGACGAACGTTTCGCGGCTGCAGCCGGCTTCGACCGATACCGCGACCTCGTGTTCGCGCGGGCCCTCGGCGCCACGCGCGGCCAAGCGGCGGCCCTGATCGCCGTAGGCATCGCCGACGAAGCGGCCTACGCGGCCTTCGGCGCCGAGTATCCCTACGAGATCATCCTGCAATGCGGGCTCGGCGGCCGCCATGCCGCCATCACGCCCTGCTTCGCGGGCACCAACGACGGCGGCAACACGCAGCTCGAGTTGCGCACGCCGGACCGCTATGCGCTGTACCAGTTCTTCGAGTTGAACGCCGCCGGCACCGAGGTCCCGGGCGAAGGCCTGAAGATCCCGGTCAAGCGGCCTTTCAGCCTCAGGGCGCAGAACGCCGATGCGCGGCTCACCCTGACGGTGAAGGTGGTGGAGAAACGCAGCGGGCGAGTGCTCTTCATCAAGTCGGTCGGCCAGTCCGGCGTGATCAGCGCCGGGTTCTGACGCGCCCGCGATTGCCAAGCGGGGCGCGCCTGCCCCATCATCGCGCTCCCCGCAGCACTCCCGCGCTCAAAAGGACCCGCCGCCATGACCCGACCCGCCTCGAAGATCTACGCTGCGCTCACCGGTCTGCTGGCCGCGTTTGCGCTCATGTTCGCCGCCCCCGCCGCGCACGCCACGCCCGCCGTCGGCGAGGCCGCGCCCGCCTTCAAGCTGCAGGACCAGACCGGGGAGTGGCGCTCGCTCGCCGACTACCGCGGCAAGTGGGTCGTGCTCTACTTCTATCCGAAGGACGGCACGCCGGGCTGCACCACCCAGGCCTGCGAGATCCGCGACGACATCTTCGCCTTCCGCAAGGCCAACGCCGTGGTGCTCGGCGTGAGCGTCGACAGCGTCGACTCCAAGAAGGAGTTCGCCAAGGAGAACAGCCTGCCGTTCCCGGTGCTCTCCGACTCCGCCACCGAGGTCAGCAAGGCCTACGGCGCGCTCACCAGCTACCCGCAGTACAACCTCTACAACATCTCGCGCCGCGACACCTACATCATCGATCCGCAGGGCCGCATCGCGCGCCGCTACGAGAACGTGAAGGCCGAGGGCCACTCGAAGATGGTGCTCGCCGAGCTCGCCGCGCTGCAGAAGAAGCCCTAAGGCGCGAAGCTGCCGACCCTCGCGGGGTACCGCGGGGCGTCGGCGGATGGCGGCACCCGCACCGCCGCGAACGGCGCGGCGTCCGGGGCATCAAAGAAACTGCGCGCGAGCGCGGCGGCCTCGCCAGTCTGCCGGTCGAGGAAACCGTGCCCCCAGCCCGGCACCTCGAGGATCATCGAACGCGGCGCGAGCCCTGCGGCGCGGCGCGTCTGCACGTCGAGGTCGTCGCCGGGGTTCAGGATGAGCACGGGTTGCGCGAGGCCCGCGAGCCCCGCGGCAAGGGCGTAGCTGAACGCGGCGCGGTGGCCCCACCACTCGAGTTCGCGCCCGAGCAGCGCCTCCGGAAAGATGCCGGCGACGCCCGCCAGCGTCTCGCCCGGCCGCCGGTGGTGGTAGACGAAGCTCTTCCAGAGCCGCACCAGGTGCGCGCCGTCGGCATCGGGCTCGCGATGCCCGTAGTAGCTGCGGAAGCGCGCGAGCTCCTCTTCCGGGGAAGCAGGCGAGCGGCGCGGTGGCGGCAGGCGCCGCGCCCGTCGCCGCGTCCGGTGCGCTCCGCCGCAGGTGCAACTGGCCGTGGCGACCGGCGACATAGGCGCGCGTGACGCTCATCGTCCGCCCACCTCGCCGCCCACCTCGATGAGCGCGCGGCCCATCACCTGCCGGGCCTCGAGCCGCGCATGCAGCGCGGCCACCTCGGCGAGCGGCACCACCTCGGACACCGGCACGCGCCAACGCCCGGCGAGGACTTCGCGCAGGATGATCGGGTCCGCGGCCGCGCCCATCTTGGCTTCCACCGCGCGCAGCGTCATGCCGCCGATGCTGTAGCTGCCGGCGATGAGCTGCGGTGTCGGCGCACTCGCCGCAGGCGCGCCCGCCGTCGCCCCAAGATGCACGATGCGGCCGAGCACGCCGATGAGACCGTGGTTGGCCGCGGCGACCGCGCCGCCGTTGCCGTCGAGGATGATGTCGAAGCCGCCCGGCCCTGCGAACGCCCGCGCCTGCGCCGGCCAGTCGGGCTGCAGGTAATCGAGCACCTCGCCCGCGGGATCCGCGAGCAGTCCGCGCGCGAACGCGACCTTGACCGGACCGCCGGCGAGCCCGCAGACCTTGGCGCCGGCATCGCGCGCGATCTGCATCGCCATCGCGCCCACCGCGCCCGCCGCCGAATGCACCAGCACGCGATCGCCCGCCGTGACCCGCGCCGCGCCGTGCAGCGCATACCAGGCCGTGGACGAGCAGCCGCGGTAGGCGGCGCCGACGGCGAGGCCCATGCCGTCGGGCAGGCGCACCAACGCCGCCGCCGGCGCCAAAGAAAATTCCGCGTAGCCGCCGAAGCTCACGCGCGACAGCACGCGTGCGCCGACGAGCGCGGCGTCGACGCCCTCGCCCACCGCATCCACCACGCCCGTGTGCTCGATGCCGGGGGTGAACGGGTAGCGCACCGGCATCCACTCGAGCCGCGCGCGGCGCAGCATCGCGTCCACCGGGTTCATGCCGGCGTAGGCGACCCGCAGACGAGCCTCTCCGGGCCCCGGCTGCGGCACCGGCAGATCGGCCGGCTGCAGCGCCTCGGGGCCGCCCGGCTCACGGACCACCATCGCGCGCATCGCCGCGCGCTTCATGGGAGACCGGGCATCATCCGCCCTCCGATAATTGCGCCAGCGCGCCGCTGCCCGGCACGCGCAGCATCGCCGCGCGCGGGCTGCAGCCCGCGGCCAGCGGCACCGTCGCCGCCTCCGACACCTGTTCCGCGCCGCAGCGCCGCGCCGCCGCGAGCGCGGCATCGAGGTCAGGCACCTCGAAGCCCTGCGCGAGGTAGCCGATGGCCGGCGCGACGGCGTCGCGCGTGCGGTCGGGCATCGTGTAGTTGAGCGGCTGCGAGAACGCCACCTTGCCGTAGGGATGCGCGCCGCGCATCCACACCACGCGCGAGCGCGCGTCGGGCGGCCGGCCGGTGATGCGGTTCACCTCCGGCGACTCGAGCACCGTGTCGATGGCGGGCGTCATGCCGAGCGCCTCGCGGTAGAACGCCGCCGCGGCATCGGCATCGCGCGTGCCGTGCGCGCTGGTCGACACCTGCGTCCAGCCGCTGCGCGTCTTCGGCAGCGAGGCCACCTCGCGCCGCAGCGCCGCGACCGTCGATGCGCCCTCGCCCGTGAGCTCCACGAGGTTGATGGCGACGCCGTCGGGGCCGACGAAGATCGCCTCGACGGGCGCGCCGGCATCGCCCGCCATGGCATGCGACACGGGCCGCGACCAGAACGC
>RFTM01000131.1 GCA_009923475.1 Gammaproteobacteria bacterium
CGAGGTTGTGCGCGCACTCGCGGCCCGGGCGCGCCCAGGCCGACACCTCGTAGCGCGCATGGCCGGCGGCGGTGAAGCGCGCGGCGCAGGCCTCGAGCATGCGCTCGGTGGTGTCGTCGTCGGGCAAGGCCTGCGGCGGTCGCGCCGCGAACGGCGTACCGGGCTCGAGCGTGAGGTTGTAGTGCGAGACCTGCGCGGGCGCGAGCGCGAGCGCGGCCTCGACATCGGCGAGCGCGCCCGCCTCGTCCTGGCCGGGCAGCGCGTACATGAGGTCGAGGTTGAAGTTGCCGAGGCCCGCCGCGTGCAGCTCGGCGGCGGCGGCGCGCGTCTCGTCGGCGGCATGGATGCGGCCGAGCCTGCGCAACATCGCATCATCGAAACTTTGGGCGCCGAGCGACACGCGGTTCACGCCCGCCGCAGCGTACTCCGCGAAACGGCCACGCTCGATCGTGCCCGGGTTCGCCTCCATCGTGATCTCGGCATCCGGCGCGAACGGCAGCGCGGCGCGCAGCATCGCGAGCGCTTCGCCGATGGCCTGCGGCGAGAAGAGGCTGGGCGTGCCGCCGCCCAGGAACACCGACACGACGGGACGCCCGCCGCTGTCCGCGCCCGGCCTCGCGCCCGGCCTCGTGACGAGCCGCGCATCGCGCGCGATGCCCGAGGCGAGCTGGTGCTCGAGGTCGCGCCGCAACGCGTCGAGGTACTGCCGCTCGGGCACGGCGCCTTTCACCGCATGCGAGTTGAAGTCGCAGTACGGGCACTTGCTCACGCACCACGGGAAATGGACATAGACCCCGAGCGGGGGTGGCGCGGCCGACAGGGTCACGGCGCGCGGACGCCCTGCGCCTGCCAGGCGGCGAGCAGCGCGCGCAGCGCGGCGGCGCGATGGCTGTGCAGGTTCTTGGCGGCGGCCTCGAGCTCGGCGACGCTGCGGCCGCCGGATGCGGCGCCCGCGCCATCGATGGGCGCGAACACCGGGTCGTAGCCGAAGCCGCCGCTGCCGCGCGGCGCCTCGAGGATGCGGCCCTCCCAGGCGCCCTCGCCCACCAGCGGCGACGGATCGTCGGCATCGCGCACCAGCACGATGCAGCAGCGGAAGCGCGCGCGCCGGCCGGCCTCGGGCACGCCCGCGAGCGCGCCCAAGAGCTTGCGCCAGTTCGCCTCGTCGCGGGGGATCGCGGCGCCCGCAGCATCCGCGGCGTCCTCCGCGTAGCGCGCGGAACGCACGCCCGGCGCGCCGCCCAGCGCGTCCACCTCCAGCCCCGAGTCGTCCGCCATCGCGGGCAGGCCGCTGTGGCGCGCCGCGTAGCGGGCCTTGAGCAGCGCGTTGGCGAGGAAGGTGTCGCCGGTCTCCTCGGGCGGCTCGATGCCGAACGCCGACTGCGGCTCGAAGCTGAAGCCCGCGGGCGCGAGCAGCGCGGCGAACTCGCGCAGCTTGCCGGCGTTGCCGGTGGCGAGCACGACGCGCCGCGGGTTCATCCCTTCTTCTTCGGCGCAAGCGGCGCCGCCAGCGCCTCGGCCTGCGCGGCGTGCAGCCGCGCGATGCCGTCGGCGGCGAGCGCGAGCAGCGCGTCGAGCTCGTCGCGGCGGAAGGCATGCCCCTCGGCCGTGCCCTGCACCTCGATGAAGCGACCGCCGTCGCGCATCACGATGTTCATGTCGGTCTCGGCCTGCGAGTCCTCGGCGTAGTCGAGGTCGAGCAGCGGCGTGCCGCCGCAGATGCCGACCGACACCGCCGCCACCTGCCCGTGCAGCGGCGAGGCGGCGAGCGCGCCGCGCGCCACGAGCGCGGCGCAAGCGTCGACCAGCGCCACATAGCTGCCGGTGATGGCCGCCGTGCGCGTGCCGCCGTCGGCCTGCAGCACGTCGCAGTCGAGCGTCACGGTACGCTCGCCGAGCGCCGCCATGTCCATCACCGCGCGCAGGCTGCGGCCGATGAGCCGCTGGATCTCCTGCGTGCGGCCGGACTGCTTGCCCTTCGCCGCTTCGCGCGGCGAGCGGCTGTGGGTGGCGCGCGGCAGCATGCCGTACTCCGCCGTCACCCATCCCTGGCCGCGGCCGCGCAGGAACCCCGGCACGCCGTCCTCGATGCTCGCGGTGCACAGCACCCGCGTGTCGCCGAAGGACACCAGCACGGACCCTTCGGCATGGCGGGTATAGCCGCGGTCAAAGGTCACGGCACGGAGGGCGTCTGCGGCACGGCCGCTCGGTCGGGTGAACATGTCGGGGAGGCCTCGGGGATGGGGCGGCGGCTTGGGCTACACTGCGCGCTTTATACACTCCGCCCGGCCCCGGCGCACGGCGCCGGTGACGGCACAACGGACCACACCATGATCCACAGCATGACCGGCTTCGCGCGCCGCGAGGCGAGCGGCCCCTGGGGCCAGCTCACCTGCGAACTGCGCAGCGTCAACCACCGCTACCTCGAGCCGGGGTTCCGGTTGCCCGAGGAACTGCGCGGGCTCGAGGGCGAATTGCGGCAGCTGCTCGCCAAGCAGCTGCGCCGCGGCAAGGTCGATTGCACCGTCCACCTGCGCGCCGCGCGCGAGGCCGAGCGTGAACTGCGCGTCGACGAGGCGACGCTCAAGCGCGTGCTGGAGCGGGCGCGCGACATCGCCTCGCGGGCGGGCGGCACCGCCGTCTCGCTCGACCCGATGGACGTGCTGCGCTGGCCGGGCGTGCTGCAGGACAGCGCGCCCGACAGCGACGCGCTGGCGGCCGCCTGCCGCGCCCTCTTCGCCGACACCGCGCGCGAGCTCGCCGCCGCGCGCGAGCGCGAGGGCACGCGGCTGCGCGAGTTCGTGCTGCAGCGGGTCGAGGGGCTCGCCGCGCTGCTCGCCGCCGGGCGCGCCCGCGCCCCCGAGATGCGCGAGCGGCTGCGCACGCGCCTGCAGGCGCGGCTCGCCGAGCTCGGCGCCACCGTCGATGCCACGCGCTTCGAGCAGGAGGTGGCGCTGCTGCTGCAGCGCGCCGACGTCGACGAGGAGCTCGACCGCCTCGACGCCCACCTCGCCGAGATCCGCCGCGTGGTCGACGGCGAGGAGGCCGCCGGCCGCCGCCTCGACTTCCTGATGCAGGAGCTCAACCGCGAGGCCAACACCTTCGCCTCGAAGTCGCAGGAGATCGACTCCACGCGCCTCGCCGTCGACATGAAGGTGCTGATCGAGCAGCTGCGCGAGCAGGTGCAGAACGTCGAATGAGGACCGAGCGACGATGACCGGCGGCCGCCTGTTCGTGATCGCCGCGCCCTCGGGCGCCGGCAAGACCAGCCTCGTGCGCGAGCTCCTCGCGCGCGAGCCGAACCTGCGCGTCTGCGTCTCGCACACCACGCGCAAGCAGCGCCCCAACGAGGTCGACGGCCGCGACTACCACTTCGTCACCGTGCCCGCCTTCGAATCTTTGGTCGCCGCCGACGGCTTCCTCGAGTGGGCCAAGGTGTTCGACAACTACTACGGCACGAGCCGCGGCGCGCTGGCGGCCGCCTTCGGCGCCGGCCACGACGTCATCCTCGAGATCGACTGGCAGGGCGCGCGGCAGGTGCGCGAGCGCACGCACGACCACGCCACGGGCCTGCCGGGCTGCACCGGCATCTTCATCCTGCCGCCCTCGCGCGCCGCGCTCGCGCAGCGGCTGCGCGGCCGCGGCACCGACGACGACGCGGTGATCGCGCGGCGGCTCGCCGACGCGGTCGACGACATGCGCCACCACGACGAGTTCGACTTCGTGGTCGTCAACGACGACTTCGGGCAGGCCGTCGGCGAGCTGCAGGAGATCCTCGCCGGCCGCGGCGACGCCCTGCGCGCCGGGCGCAAGGCGCTCGCGCCGCTGCTGGCTGACCTGTTGGCCGACTGACCGCTCCGGCGACCGGCCTCGCTGGCGGAAAGACCCCCCGGTCGGCTATGATGGTCGACCCTGTCCGATAGCCCCCGAAAGGCGCATCCCATGGCCCGCATCACCGTCGAAGACTGCCTCCAGAACGTCGACAACATCTTCCAGCTCGTCATCCTCGCCTCGAAGCGCGCCCGCCGGCTCGCCAACGGCGCCGAGGCCATGGTGCCCTGGGAGAACGACAAGCCGACGGTGGTCGCGCTGCGCGAGATCGCCGCGGGCCACGTGACGCCCGCCATGCTGCTCGAGCCGGATCCGGAGCCGGAGCCGCCGCCGAGCCTGCTGCCGGACATCACCGAACCCGACCCGGGTTTCCGCGCGCCGCAGTTCGGCCTCGGCGACTGACCGGGGCCGCGGCGCCACCCGACACACCGTGGACTATGCGCAGGCGCTGCTCGGGCTCCTGCCTGGCTCCCGCCGGACCCCCGGCCTCAAGGAGCTGCTGAGCGCCGCCGCCTACCTGCCGCCCGAGCAGGTCGAGCGCGTCCGCCTCGCCGCCGAGTTCGGCGCCGAGGCCCACCGCGGACAGAGACGCAAGTCGGGCGAGCCCTACATCGCCCATCCGGTGGCCGCCGCCGAGATCCTCGCGGAGCTGCGCGTCGACGCCGACACCATCGTGGCGGCGATCCTGCACGACGTCATCGAAGACACGCCGATCGCCAAGGACGAGCTCGCGGCGCGCTTCGGGGCGAACGTCGCGGAGATCGTCGACGGCGTCACCAAGCTCGACCAGATCCAGTTCAAGAGCCGCGAGGAGGCGCAGGCGGAATCGTTCCGCAAGATGCTGCTCGCGATGGTGCGCGACCTGCGCGTCATCCTCGTCAAGCTCGCCGACCGCCTGCACAACATGCGCACCATCGGCGCGATGGCGCCCGAGCGGCGCCGCGCCATCGCGCGCGAGACGCTCGACATCTACGCCGCGCTCGCCGAGCGGCTCGGCCTGTACGCCATGAAGCTCGAGCTCGAGGACCTCGGCTTCCGCGCGCTCTACCCGCAGCGCTACCGCGTGCTCGAGCGCGCGCTCAAGCGCGCCCGCGGCAACCAGCGCGAGTTCCTGACGCGCATCTCCGAGCAGCTGGGGCGTTCCCTGAAGGCCGCCGGCATCGCCGCCGAGGTCGAGGCCCGCGAGAAGCACCTCTACAGCATCTACCGGAAGATGCTGCGCAAGCGCGCGCCGCTCTCCGAGATCGTGGACGTCTACGGCCTGCGGGTCGTCGTCGACACGCCCGACGCCTGCTACCGCGCGCTCGGCGTGGTGCACGCCGCCTACCGGCCGATGCCCGGGCGCTTCAAGGATTACATCGCCATCCCGCGCGTCAACGGCTACCAGTCGCTGCACACCACCCTCTTCGGCCCGAACGGCCTGCCGATCGAGGCGCAGATCCGCACCCGCGACATGCACCAGATCGCCGAGGCGGGCATCGCCGCCCACTGGAAGTACAAGTCGGGCGACGGCGGCGTGGCCGAGGGCCAGGCCCAGACCCGCGAGTGGCTCGCCAACCTCGTCGCGATGCAGGAGACGGGGTCGTCGGAGGAGTTCCTCGAGAGCGTGCGCGTCGACCTGTTCCCGGACAAGGTCTACGTCTTCACGCCCAAGGGCCGCATCCTGCGCCTGCCGCGCGGCGCGACCGTGGTCGACTTCGCGTACGCCGTGCACACCGACGTCGGCAACCGCTGCGTCGCGGCCAAGGTCGACCGCCGCCTCGCGCCGCTGCGCAGCGAGCTGCGCAACGGCCAGACCGTCGAGATCGTGACCTCGCCCAACGCCATCCCGAACCCCGCCTGGGTCAACTTCGTGGTGACGGCGAAGGCGCGC
>RFTM01000132.1 GCA_009923475.1 Gammaproteobacteria bacterium
TCGACGATGCCTGCGGACACCTGCTGGTGGTCGGGCACAACCCGGGCCTCTCCGAGCTGGTCCACGTGCTCGCGCCCGGCAGCGCGTTCGGTTCGCTCGCCACCGGCGCCTGGTGCACGCTCGAGAGCCCGGCGGAGTCGTGGGCGCTGCTCGAGTCCGACCGTGCGAGGCTCGAGCGCTTCGAGGCGCCGTCCCCGGGCGGCGTGCGCTAGCCCGGACGCATCGGGCCCGAACGCATCGGGCTCAGGCGCGCGCGGCCAGCGCCCGCGCGACGAAATCCCGGGGCACCGTGCTGCGCGGCACCCGCCCCGGCAGCGTGCCGGCGAACCACTGCCGCACCTCGCGGTCGAGGGCGACACCGTGCATGTAGTTGTAGAGCGCCGCCGAGAGCGCCTTGCCGAGCGCGTCGTGGTCGACGCCGGTCGGATCCTCGAAGCCGATGTCGTTGCGCGCGAAGCGTCCCGCGGGCTGCGGCAGCAACCGCACGCCATAGGCCGCCGGATCGCGCCCCACCGGCGAATGCACCGTGCAGGTGAAGCGGTGGAAGAACCCCGACTGGATGCAGCCCTCGGCGAACAGCTGCCGCACGTACTCGAGGGAGTCGACCGTCTCGGCGACGGTCTGGGTCGGGAAGCCGTACATCAGGTAGGCATGCACCAGCACGCCCGCATCGCTGAAGGCGCGCGTCACCCGCGCCACCTGCGCCACCGTCACGCCTTTCTTCATGAGCGCGAGCAGCCGGTCGGAGGCCACCTCGAGCCCGCCCGTGACCGCGATGCAGCCGCTCTCGGCGAGCAGCGCGCAGAGCGCGGGCGTGAAGGTCTTCTCGAAGCGGATGTTGCCCCACCAGGAGATGTCGACCTTGCGCCGCAGCAGCTCCTGCGCCAGCGCCTTGAGCGCCGCGGGGGGCGCGGCCTCGTCCACGAAATGGAAACCGCGCTGGCCGGTCTCGGCGACGATGCGCTCGATGCGGTCGACCAGCACGCGCGCGCCGGCGGTCTCGTAGCGCGAGATGTAGTCGAGGCTCACGTCGCAGAAGCTGCACTTCTTCCAGTAGCAGCCGTGCGCGACGGTGAGCTTGTTCCAGCGGCCGTCGGACCACAGCCGGTGCATCGGGTTGAGCATGTCGAGCAGCGACAGGTAATCGCCCTGCGGCAGGCCGTCCCAGGTGGGCGTGCCGACCTCGGCGAAGGGGATGTCGGGCTCGCCGCAATCGATGTGGCGGACCACGCAAGGCCGCGGCGAGCGGGTCGAAATGCGGCTGGCTGGCGGCGAGGCGCTCGCCGTAGCGCACGAACTCGAAGCGCGGGTCGACGGCGTCGCGCACCACGTCGGCGAGGTCGTTGAGGTAAAGGGTGGCGAGATGCCGCGCCCGGTCGTGCGTGCCCAGCGCGCCGAACGCCCAGCCGAGCGGATCCTCGCCCTGGGGCGCATAGGCCTCGAGCGCCGCGAATCGCGGTCCCTCAGGCAACCAGCGCCGGCCGACGATGCGGTGCGCGAGCGTGGGATCGCGGCCCTGCAGGAAGGCCACGACGGGCCCGACCACGCGCTCGTGCCGCGCATGGGCCTGCAGGAAAGCGCGCACGGCGGGCGTGCGGCGCCGCGGCGGCAGCGACTCCGCGGCCGCCCGCATGCCGGCGAGGCCCTCGGCCGACAGCAGCCGCAGCACCAGCGCGATGGCGAGGTCCTCCTGCGCCGCTTGGAAGCCGCGCGCGCGCAGGAAGCCCGTCAGGTAGGCCGTCGAGGGATACGGGGTGTTCAGCTGCGTCATCGGGGCGATGACGCCGAGCACCCGCGGACGATGTCGGTCGGCGGTCAAAATCCGTAGACGAGGTTGAGCGTCGTCAGCGTATCGGTGGTCTTGAGGCCCGCCGGCGGATCGGAGTTGTAGCGCACGCCGATGCCGGCGGCGAGCGAGAACTTGTCGTTCATCTTGACCTGCAGCGCGAGGTCGTTCGCGGCGTAGGTGTTGCTGGAGCCGGCCTCGACCACGAACTTGTCGACGATCTTGGCGGTCTCGGTCAGGGCATGCTCGAACTTCAGCTCGCCGGCGGCGATGGCCTCGCTCTCGGTGCGGCCGGTGAGCGCGATCTTCAGGCGCTTGTAGCCGACGCCGACCTGGCCGCTGAACTTGGTCGCATCGGTGTCGATGAACTTGTGGCCGACGCCGCCGCCGAATGGAAGGGCAAGGGCGAGGTGGGCGCCGGGAGAGCAGGAGTCGCGATCGCGACCGGGGGCGCGTCAGTCGGCGGCGGCCTCGGCCTCGAGGCGTTCGGCCTCCGCCTTGCCGAGGTAGGACTTGATCAGACGCCGTACGAGGTACAGCAGCGGGATCAGGGCGATCGCGGCCAGCATCTTGTAGATGTAGTTGACCGTGCCGACCGCAAGGAACTGCGCCACCGGCCACTTCTGCGGCCCCAGCACGAAGGCGATGTAGAGCACGACGAAGCTGTCGACGAGCTGCGATACGGCCGTGGAGCCGGTGGCGCGCAGCCAGACGTGCCTCTCGCCCGTCGCGCGGCGGATGCGATGGAAGACCACCACGTCGATGAGCTGTCCGACGAGGAACGCCACCACCGAACCGCCGATGATCCAGAGGCCCTGCCCGAAGATCTGCGCGAACGCCTGCTGGATGTCTGGGACGCCGAGGGCGCGGTTGGCGTCGACCCAGAAACCGGCCGGCGCCAGCGCGATGGTCACGTAGGCCGCCGCGAACGCGTAGCAGATGAAGGCCACGACCACCCAGGAGATGAACTGCACGCCGCGCCGGCCGAAGTATTCGTTGATGGTGTCCGTCATCACGAACACGAACGGCCAGAGCAGCACGCCGGCGGTGAAGTTGAGGTTGCCGGAGACGCCGAGCAGCGACCACTCGACGGGCGCCACGCCCAGCGTCCCCTCGAGGGAGAAGATCTTGGCGCCGACGAACTCCGCCAGCAGCGCGTTCGTCAGGAAGAACCCGGCGAGGACGATGAACAGCCGGTTGGCCTTGGAATCGGTGGTGCGCATCGGTGCAGGCCGCCAGCGCGGCGTTCCGCTTGCCAGGGTCAGTACGGCGTGCAGAAGCAGTGCGCGTAGAGGCGTCCCGGGACGGCCCCGGCGCGCATCCGCAGCACCTCGCGCTCGACCGGCGTGAACTCGCTGCGCGCCGCCCGCAGCGCCGCCAGGGCCTGCAGGTCGACGCCGCCGTCACCCAGCGACACGCCCTTCAGCAGCGTGCGCGCGCCCCAGACCTGCACCGAAGACAGCAGCTGCTGCGCGAAGCTCTTGTCGGGCTCGAGGTAGTCGCGCGACCACTCGCCGTCCTTCAGCTTGGCGCGCTTGGCCGCGGCGTTGACCGCGTCGTCGAGCGAACCCAGCCCGTCGACGAGGCCGAGACGCTTGGCGTCGCGGCCCGCCCAGACGCGGCCTTGGGCGATGGCATCGACCTGGTCGCGGGTCTTGTTGCGGCCCTTGGAGACGCGCCCGAGGAACTCCTCGTAGCCGTGCTCGATGGTGGCCTGCAGCAGCGTCGCCGCGGCCGGACCGACCGGGCGGTCGAGGCGCAGCTCGCCGGAGAGCGGCGTGGTGCCGACGCCGTCGGTCGCGATGCCGAGCTTGTCGAAGGTGCGCGGCGCCGTCGGGAACAGGCCGAAGATGCCGATGGAACCGGTGATGGTGGCGGGGCTCGCCCAGATCTCGTCCGCCGGGGCCGAGATGTAGTAGCCGCCCGAGGCCGCGAGGTCGCCCATGGAGACGACGACGGGACGACCCGTGGCCTTGAACGCCTGCACCTCGCGGTAGATCTGCTCGGAGGCCAGCACGCTGCCGCCCGGGCTGTCGACGCGCAGCACCAGCGCCTTCACGGCCTTGTCGAGGCGTGCCTTGCGCACGAGGTCGGACATCTTGTCGCCCGAGATGACGCCGCCCATGCCGCCGCCGTCGACGATCTCGCCGGAGCCGACCAGCACCGCGACGCGCTGCTCGGCGGGCTTGCCGAGGCGGTCCTCGGCGCGGGCGACCTTCAGGTACTCGTTGACCGAGACGCCGCGATAGGTGTCCTTGTCGTCGTCCTTGGCGGCGAGCTGCATCACGCGCTGCTCGACCTCGCGCGGCGTCTTGAGCGCCGTGACGAGCTTGGCCTGCAGGGCGACCTTGGCGCCGTCGCCCTTGGCCGCCTGCACCGCGGGCGACAGGGTGTTGACGTAGGACAGCACCGCCTCGGGGGCGAGCCCGCGCGCCTTGGAGACCGCGGCGACATAGGTCTCCCACAATGAGTTGACGAAGGCCTGGCTCGCCTCACGGTCCTCGGGGGACATGTCGGAACGCAGCCAGGGCTCGACGGCGCTCTTGTAGGTGCCCACGCGGAACACGTTGACGTCGACGCCGAGCTTGTCGAGCGCCTGCTTGTAGTAGTTGCGGTAGCGCTCGTAGCCCTCGATGACCACGAGGCCCATCGGGTCGAGGTAGACCTCGTCGGCATGGGCCGCGACGTAGTAGGTGTCGCGGCCGTAGGCGTTGGCCTGCGCGATGACCTTCTTGCCCGACTTGCGGAAGTCGGTGATGGCGCGGGCGAACTCGTCGAGGGTGGGCTGGCCGGCGCCGCCCATGCGGTCGAAGTCGATGACCAGCGCCTTGATGCGCGCGTCGTCCTTGGCGGCGCGCATGGCGTCCGTCAGGTCCCGCAGCCGCGTCTCGTCGCGGCCGAGGCCGCGTGCCTCGGCGATGGCGAGCTCGAGCGGGTCGCCCGAGAGCTGTTCGACGATCTCGCCCTCGGGGCGCAGCACCAAGGCCGCATCGGACGGCGCCTTGGGCCCGGAGGCGCCCATGGCGCCGAAGATGAAGCCGAAGATGACGAGCAGCAGCAGGAGGTGGAGGACCTTGCGCAGCCCGTCGAGGCCACGGAACAGACCGCTGAAGAACTTCCTCACGAACGCGCTCCTGCGGGCGCTGCCCGCCTGCCGACCTCGGACCGTCAGACCTTCTCTTCGATGCGCGCGGCCTTGCCCGACAGGTCGCGCAGGTAGTAGAGCTTGGCGCGACGGACGTTGCCGCGGCGCTTCACCGTGACATCGGCGATGGTCGGGCTGTGCGACTGGAAGGTGCGCTCGACGCCCTCGCCGTGCGAGATCTTGCGCACGGTGAACGAGGAGTTGAAGCCGCGGTTGCTGCGCGCGATCACGACGCCCTCGTAGGCCTGCACGCGCTCGCGGTCGCCTTCGACCACCTTCACGTTGACGACCACGGTGTCGCCCGGCTTGAAGTCCGGCAACTGGCGGACGATGCGGCGGGATTCCATCTCAGCGATCAAGTTGGCCATTTCCTTCTTCCTCTCGCTCGGCGAGAAATTCCTTCAAAAGTGCGTCCTCCTCTTCGGAGAGCGCCCTGCCCAAACCTGCGCCTTGCGGCGCGTCCTGCAGCAGGTCGGGCCGCCGCAGGTAAGTGCGGCCGACCGCCTGCTTCAGGCGCCAGCGCCGGATGGCGGCGTGGTCGCCGCCCTGCAGCACCTTCGGCACCGCCCGGCCTTCCCAGTCGACGGGCCGCGTGTAGTGCGGCCAGTCGAGCCTGCCCGCGGTGTAGGACTCCTGCTCGCTCGAGCGCTCGTCGCCGAGCACCCCGGGCAGCAGCCTCACCACCGCGTCGATGACCACCAACGCCGCGAACTCGCCGCCGGAGAGGACATAGTCCCCGATCGACAGTTCGCGATCGATGCGCGCATCGATC
>RFTM01000133.1 GCA_009923475.1 Gammaproteobacteria bacterium
GCGAAGCGTTCGGGCGGCTGACGCCGCGCGCGTCCGAGCCGCGCTGCGCATGGCGCGGCTGCTGCGGGCGGCGCGGCTGCTGCGCCGGCGGCGGGCCGCGGTCGGGCGCACCGGCCGGCACACGCCGCTCGAAGGCCGGCGTCGGCAGCACCGGCACCGACTGGCGCATGGTGCGCTCGATGTCGCGCAACAACCCCGCCTCGTCCGGCGCGACCAGGCTCACCGCACGGCCCGTCGAGCCGGCGCGCGCCGTGCGGCCGATGCGGTGCACGTAGTCTTCGGGCACGTTCGGCAGCTCGTAGTTCACGACCTGCGGCAATTCCTTGATGTCGAGGCCGCGCGAGGCGACCTCGGTGGCGACCAGCGCCGCGATGCGCCCGGCCTTGAAGTCCTCGAGCGCGCGGACCCGCGCGCCCTGGCTCTTGTTGCCGTGGATGGCGGCGGCGCGGATGCCCGCGCCCTCGAGCTGCTGCGCGAGGCGGTTCGCGCCGTGCTTGGTGCGCGTGAACACCAGCGCCTGGTGCCAGCTGCCCTCGCCCGACGCGCCGGCGTCGAAGAGGTGCACCAGCAGGTGGCGCTTGTCCTCCTTGGCGACGCGGAACGCGACCTGCTCGACGCGCTCGGCGGTCGTGTTGCGCGGCGCGACCTCGACGCTCACCGGATCGCGCAGCATGCGCGAGGCGAGCTCGCGGATGTCGTCGGAGTAGGTGGCCGAGAACATCAGGTTCTGGCGCTGCGACGGCAGCATCTTGAGGATGCGCTTGATGGCGTGGATGAAGCCCATGTCGAGCATGCGGTCGGCTTCGTCGAGCACGAGGTGCTTCACCTGCGACAGGTCGGCCGCGCCCTGCTCGACGAGGTCGATGAGGCGGCCCGGCGTCGCGACCAGCAGGTCGCAGCCGGCGCGCAGGCCGTCGATCTGCGGACGCTCGCTGACGCCGCCGAAGATGACGAGCGTGCGCAGGTCCTTGTGGCGGCCGTAGGCGCGCGCGCTGTCGGCGATCTGCGCGGTGAGCTCGCGGGTCGGGCTAAGCACCAGCACGCGCGGCGCGCGGCCCTGCGCGGCGCCGAGCAGCTGCAGCAGCGGCAGCACGAAGCCTGCGGTCTTGCCGGTGCCGGTCTGCGCGCCGGCGAGCACGTCGCGGCCCGAGAGCACGGCCGGGATGGCCTTGGCCTGGATGGGGGTCGGCGTGTCGTAGCCCTTGTCGGCGACGGCGCGCAGCAGCCCGGGCTCGAGCCCGAGATCGGAGAATTGCATGGAGATACCTTGTGGGCCGTTGGCCCGGTGGCGCTCGCGACGCGGGATGTCCCGCTGCGGTCAGCGGCAAGCGCATGGGAGGGGGCGGTGACCGCGCAACCCTGTTGGGCGCGCACTATACACGGAACGGTGCGCGTGACCAGCTTTATCTTCAGGCCTTGCCGCCGAGCGCCTCCAGCTCCGCCCAACGCGCATACGCGGCGTCGATCTCCGCCGTGAGCTGCGGCACGCGCGCGAGCGTCTCGCGCACCCTGTCGCGATCCTGCGAATAGAACGCCGGATCGGCCACCTGCGCATCGAGCGCGGCCTTCGCGCTCTCGAGCTCCTCGATGCGCGCCGGCAAGGCATCGAACTCGCGCTGGTCTTTGTAGGAGAGCCGGCGGCGTTGCGGCGCGGCGGGCGCGTCGGCGGCCGGCTCCGCGGCTCGCCGCGTCATCGCCCCCGCGGCGCGAGCGTCGCCCGCATCACGCGCGTCACGCGCGTCGCGCCACGCGCGCCAGTCGGACCAACCGCCGACGAACTCCTGCACGCGGCCATCCCCTTCGAGCACCAGCAGGCTCGTCACCACGCGGTCGAGGAAGGCGCGGTCGTGCGACACCAGCAGCAGCGTGCCCTCGAAGGCCGCGATGCGCTCCTCGAGCAGCTCGAGCGTGTCGATGTCGAGGTCGTTGGTCGGCTCGTCCATCACCAGCAGGTTCGCCGGCCGCGCGAACAGCCGCGCCAGCAGCAGGCGGTTGCGCTCGCCGCCCGACAGCGCCGACGCCGGGGTCCGCAGCTGGTCCGGGCGGAACAGGAAATCCCGCAGGTAGCCGGACACATGCCGGTCCTCGCCGCCGATGGGCACGAAGGTGTTGCCGTCGTTGACGTTGTCGGCGACCGAGGCCGCGAGGTCGAGCTGCTCGCGCTGCTGGTCGTAGTAGGCGGTCTCGAGGCGCGCGCCGCGCTTCACGCTGCCCGAGGTCGGCTCGAGCGCGCCGAGCAGCAACCTGATGAGCGTGCTCTTGCCGGCGCCGTTCGGACCGACGATGCCGATGCGGTCGCCGCGCTGGATGCGCGCGCTGAAGCCGCGGATCACCTCGCGGCCCTCGAAGGCCACCGCGGCGCGCTCCGCCTCGAACACGCACTTGGCCGACTCGGCGGCCTCGACCAGCGCGAACTCCGCCTGCCCGATGCGCTCGCGGCGCTCCCGGCGCTCGCGGCGCATGGCCTGCAGCGCGCGCACGCGGCCCTCGTTGCGGGTGCGCCGCGCCTCGACGCCCTTGCGGATCCAGACCTCCTCCTCGGCGAGCTTGCGGTCGAACTCGGCGTTCGCCTTCGCCTCGTTCTCGAGCTGCAGCGCCTTGCGCGTCACGTAGTCGTCGTAGTTGCCGGGCCAGGAGCTCAAGCGGCCGCGGTCGAGCTCCACCACCTTGGTGGCGAGCCGGTTCACGAACGCGCGGTCGTGGCTCACGAGCAGCAGCGCGCCGCGGAAGCCGAGCAGCGCCTCCTCGAGCCACTCGATGGTCCCGATGTCGAGGTGGTTGGTGGGCTCGTCGAGCAGCAGGATGTCCGGCTCGCCGACGAGCGCGCGCGCGAGCAGCGCGCGCCGGCGCCAGCCGCCCGAGAGCTCGGCGTAGCGCCGCCCGCCGTCTAGCCCGAGGCGCGACAGCATCGCCGCGACGCGATGCTCCGTCTCCCAGCCCTCGCCGGCGCCGACGGGCAGGCCGCCGCGCACGATGTCCGCGACCGCCCCGTCGTGCACGGCATCGAGGTCCTGCGCGAGCGTCGCGAGCTTTGCGCCCGGCCGCAGCCAGACGCTGCCGTCGTCCGGCGCGACCGCGCCCGCCACCAGGCGCAGCAGCGACGATTTGCCCTCGCCGTTGCGGCCGACGAGGCAGACGCGCTCGCGCTCGCCGACCTGCAGCGAGGCCTGCTCGAGCAGCGGACGGGAACCGAATGCGAGCGAGACGGCGTCGAGTCGCAGCAGCACTCAGCCGTCCTGCAGCGCGAGCCCTTGCGCGCGGAAGAACGCGAGCGCGCGCTTGAAGGCGTCCTCGGCGTCCTCGCGGCGGTAGGACGCGCGGTAATCGGCGTGGAACCCGTGCCCCGCCTCAGGGTAGACGACGATGCTGGAGGCGCGCGCCGCGGCCGAGGCGCCCTCGCGCGCGAGGGCCGCGCGCATCGCCTCGACGCCCTCGAGCGGGATGCCGGAATCCTGGCCCGCATAGAGACCGAGCACCGGCGCGCGCAGCGCTGCGGCGACATCGACCGGATGGGCCGGCTGCAGCGCGGAGGCCTGACCGACCAGACGGCCGTACCAGGCCACGCCCGCCGCGACCTCGGCGCTGTGCGCCGCATAGAGCCAGGTGATGCGCCCGCCCCAGCAGAACCCGGTGATGCCGACCTTGCCCTCGACGCCGCGCGCGCGGCCGCGCGCCCAGGCGAGCGTCGCGTCGAGGTCGGCCATGACCTGCGCGTCCGGCACCTTGGCGACGATGTCGCGCATCAGCGCCTGGATGTCGGCGACCTTCGCCGGATCGCCCTGGCGCGCGAAGAGCTCGGGCGCGACCGCGAGCGCGCCGCGCCGCGCGAAACGGCGACACACATCGCGGATGTGCTCGTGAGCGTGGCGAACGGACGCAGGCTGCGCAGGTCGTCGTTCATGTTGCACTCCTCGCGTGGTGTCTCCCACGCCGCACCGATATTATCGCCGTCAGCCTGTTCTCCACAGCCTGTCCACGAGGGCCCACGCATGACCGAAGTCCGCCGACCGCTCGCATCCCGTATCCGCGCGCCGCGCATCCTCGCCGCCACGCTCGCCGCCGTGCTGGGCGCGGTCCCCGCCGCGCAGGCCTCGTCCCCGGCGGCCTGGACGCAGCATGAGAAGGACACCCGACAGGCCTGCGCCGCCGCCTCGGAGCTCAAGGACCCCGTGGTCCACGCCTATGTCGCGCTGTTCGACGACAGCGTCGGCATGGATGCGCGGCTGGTGACAGGCACCTGGAAGCCGGCGCACATGAAGGGCGCCAAGGCCGTGATGCTCTGTCTCTACGACCGCAAGGCGCGACGCGCCGTGGTGCAGGACGCCGAGGGTTGGCGCGATGCGTTCGCGCCGCCCGCCTCGACGGCGGGCAAGCCCGCGGTCAAGGCGCCGGCGCCGGTCGCGCCGCCGAAGGCGGCTCCGCCGAAGTCTCCCTGACCGGGATGAGCACTTCGTTGCGCCGCATGAACCAAGGCATGAACGGCGCGTCGTAGCGGGCGATGATCGCGTTGTCGCCGGGCTCCGGCTTGAGCCCGAGCGCCGCGAGCTTGGCGCGCAGTCCGCGCTCATGCTCGCGGAAGTTCTCCTCGGTCCAACGGCCGGAGTAGCGCCACGCGGCGATGCTGCGCGCCGGCACCTCGCGGATGCGCACCCGCGGGTCGGTGGGCTGCGGCACGGTCTCGCGCGTGTACTTGCGCGGCACCACGAACGCGACGCGGTAGACGCCGCCCTCGCGCGCCTGCTCGACCGGCGCCGTCATCGCGATCTTCTCGCCGCGGGGCGCCTGCTCGACCGGCGCCGTCATGGCGATCTCGGCGCGCGCGGTGTTGTCGCCGCTGATGTAGCGGAACAGCCGGCCGAACGCGACGTTGCCGGCCTGCATGAAGCCCGACTCGACCTCGGTCTCGGCGAGCAGGTACGGCGCGTAGCGGCGCAGCTCGAACGGTCCGTCCTGCCGCACCACCGTGTACGCGGGTTGCTCGATTGCCATCGCGACCTCCGAAGACGCCAAACCGAGCGCCGCCAGCGCGGCGAGCAGCGCGCCGCGCCGCGCGGACCGCATCCGGGGCGTCACAGCACCTCGAACAGGCCGGCCGCGCCCATGCCGCCGCCCACGCACATCGTCACGACGACATGCTTCACGCCGAGCCGCTTGCCGGCGAGCAGCGCGTGGCCGACGAGACGCTGGCCCGTCATGCCGAAGGGATGGCCGACCGCGATGGAGCCGCCATCGACGTTGAGGCGGTCGTCGGGGATGCCGAGCTTGTCGCGGCAGTAGAGGACCTGCACCGCGAACGCCTCGTTGAGCTCCCACAGGCCGATGTCCTCGACCTTTAGGCCGGCGCGCGCCAGCAGCTTCGGGATCGCGAACACCGGGCCGATGCCCATCTCGTCGGGCTCGCAGCCCGCCACCGCGAAACCGCGGAACACGCCCAGCGGCTTCGCGCCGCTGCGCTCGGCCTCGGCCGCGCTCATCACGACGCAGGCACCGGCGCCGTCCGACAGCTGGCTCGCGTTGCCGGCGGCGATGACGCCGCCCGGCATCGCCGGACGGATCTTGGCGACCGCCTCGAGCGTGGTGCCGTCGCGGATGCCCTCGTCCTGCGAAGCGGTGACCTCGCGGGTGTAGAGCTTGCCGCCGGCGGCCTGGTCGACGCCCGCCATGCGCACCGTG
>RFTM01000134.1 GCA_009923475.1 Gammaproteobacteria bacterium
GACGCGTCGGCGGCGTGGGCCATCGATCGTTTCCTGCGGATACTCGGGCACTTCGCCGGCGACGCCGTGCTGATGTTCGGCGCCTTCCGCGGGGTGTACCTCGCCGGGGGGATCCTGCCGCACCTGGTCGGCGAGCTCCGTTCGGGCGGCTTCCTGGCGCGGTTCAACCAGAAAGGGCGGTTCTCGTCCCTGATGGCGGACACTCCGGTCCGTTTGATCACCGATGACACGGCATCCCTGCGGGGCGCCGCACTGCGGCTGCTGTCCGCCGGATAGACCCCTCCGCTGCCCGGCGCGTCGATCGCGCGGATCCGTCGCGCAACCGGGGATGGTCGCCTGTCGCGGGCATACAATGCGGGGGACCCGTCACCGGCGGGGGACCCGTCACCGGAGGCGACCATGGATGCCCGTCGTATCGCTCTAATCGTCATGACCTTCGCCGCGGTCTGCGTCGGTCATGCAGCAGACCTCGAGACGTCGCTGCGCGCCGCAGCGGCGGCCGAGGAGCCGCGCGTCATCGACACGCTCAAGGCGTTGGTCGCCCTCGAGTCGGGCACCATGGACGCGCCCGGCCTCGCACGGGTCGCGGACGACCTGCAGGGCAGGCTCGGGGCGCTCGGTGCGCGGGTCGAGCGGCGCAAGCTCGAGGGGGTCAAGGGCGAGGCGCTGATCGGCCGCTTCACCGGCACGGGCAAGCGGCGTCTCATGCTGATCGCCCACATGGACACGATCTACGCGCCCGGGACGCTCGCGCGCGAGCCGGTCCGCATCGCCGACGGGCGCCTCTACGGTCCCGGCGTCGCCGACTCGAAGGGCGGCATCGCCGTCATCCTGCATTCATTGAAGCTGTTGCGCGAGGCGGGCTGGAAGGACTACGCGCAGTTGACGGTGCTGTTCAACGGCGACGAGGAATCGCAGTCGGCGGGCTCCGGCGCGCTGATCGCCGCGCTCGGCGCCGAGCATGACGTGGTGCTGTCCTACGAGCCGACGCCGGCCAAGTCGGTCATGCAGGCCGAGGCCGTGCTGCTGTCGGCCGCGGGCACGGGCACGGTCGAGCTCGAGGTCAAGGGCCGCACCTCCCACGCCGGCGCGGCACCCGGCGAGGGGCGCAACGCCCTGGTCGAGCTCGTGCATCAGCTGTCGCAAGCCGACGACCTTGGCGCCGAAGTGCCGGGCGCGCAGGTGAACTGGACGCTGGCCCAGGCCGGCGCCGTGCGCAACCAGATCCCCGACCTTGCGACGGCGACGGCCGACCTGCGCCTGACGGCGCCCGACGCGGCGGCGCGGCTGCAGCAGCGGCTCGATGCGCTGGCGCTGCAGCGCAAGGTCCCGGACACCGAAGTGCACTATCGCGTCCGCATCGGCCGGCCGCCCTTCGCGAGCCCCGACGGCCGGTCGGTCGCGCTCGCGAAGAAAGCGAAGGCGATCTACGCGGAGCTCGATGGCCGCCCGCTCATCTTCATCCCCGGTACGGGCGCCGGCACCGACGCGGGTTATGCCGGCAGTTCGGGCAAGCCCTCGGTGCTCGAGAGCCTGGGCCTCGCCGGTTGGGGCTATCACGCCAAGGACGAATACATCGAGATCGACTCGATCGTGCCGCGCGTATACCTGACCACGCGGCTGCTGGTCGGACTCGGGCGCGGGGATTGACGGCGCGCGGCCGCTCGGGCAGCGGCGTTACCTGGGGCCCGACGAGGCGTTCTGATCGCCGGCGGCCTGGCCCTGCGCCGCGTGTGGCGCCGCATGCGAGGGCATGATCAGGCTGCGCATCTTGTCGGGGTCGATGCGGAAGTTCTCGATCAGTTCCACGATGTAGCGGAAGTGCGCGCGCGGGATCGCCACGAACATCTCCGAGGGTCCGACCCGGTTGTGCATGCGGCCGCCGCCGTCGCCGGTGGCGAACACGCTGTTGCCGGTCAGCCTCGGCGTGGCGAAGATCGACGCGCAGGCCGAGGGGCCGACCTCGCCGATCGGGAAGCTGCCCTCGCGGGCCGAGGCGGCGCCCGCGATCTGCATCACGCGCATCGGGTCGGTGACGCAGACCATCACGTCCACCGGCACGCCTTCGGGCACTTCGTCGAGGGGAGCGGCGGCGAGCGCGCTGATGCTCCCTTCGGGCAGCGAGGTCGTCGCGGATTTGTTGCGGCGGGCGCCCTCGGGGGTGAAGAACCCCTGCGCCATCGTCAGGTACTCGCCCTCGGTGATGAGCGGCGGCGCTTCGGGCATCCAACCGAGGTGGTATTGGCCGACCCAGCAGTCGTGGTGCGCGCGGTCGACGAACACCTTACGGCCGCTCTCGGCCTCGCGGACGATCGCGCAGGCGACGACGGAGACCGGTTCGTACCCCTCCGGCGGGCCGGACTGGCAGTAGGTGAGGGCGACCGGTCGCCGCTTCACCTTGAGGCGGTCCACCAGGAGATGGTTCAGGTATTTGGGGTCGACGGCGTCCAATTTCGTCGTTGCCTCGTCAGGTGGCGGTGACGCCCATCGCGCGCGTCAGGTCGGCGCGTGACAAGGGGGCCATCCGCGTCTCGCGGAAGCGCCGCGCGCTGACCCGCAGCACGAGCGCTGCGGCGACGAGCAGGCCCGCCGCCTCCAGCCCGAAGATGACCGCGTAGGCGGCGGAGGGCGTCAGCCATCCGGAACCGATCAGGGCCGCATGCAGGGCGCCGCTGCCGACCGAGGCCACGCCCTGCGCCATGGTCTGCGAGGTGCCCCAAAGGCCCATGTAGAGGCCGGTCGCCTCCGGCACGGTCATCTCCATCATCAGCGACAGCGCCCCGACGTTGAACACGCCGGTGAAGAGTCCGACCGCCATCAACGACGGCAGCACGCCTTCGCGCGCACCGATGACCGACGTGGAGGCGAGCGCCGCCATGGCCACGGCGGTGCCGATGCATCCGCAGACCACGATGCTGCGTTTGGAGATCGGCCAGACCGAACTGGCGATCCCCATCAGCACCATGCCCACCAGCACGCCGCCGCCCCAGGTGGGTTGGAAGTGCGTGGTCTCGGCCACGCTCATGCCGAAGACCTCTGCGCCGAACACCTCGAGGATGTTGTCCTGCAGGAAGATCGCGAGGATCGCGATGAAGATGAAGAGGAAGAACGAGCGCGTCTCGGCATCGCGGCCCAGCATCTCCCAGGCGATCTTGAGCGGGTTGCCGGGCGGCGCGGCGGCGCGGGCGCGCTCCGCCCGGGCGCGGCACTCGGCGGGCGAGGCCCGTCGCTCGATGCCGATCGTCCCGAGCAGCGTGAAGACGATCACGATCAGCGGGGTGAGGGCGTACAGCCGCTGCATCGCCTCCGGCGAGTAGACCGGGCGGACCTTGTTCATCAGCACCGCGGAAGCGATGGTGCTCATGATCATCACGATCCAGACCACCGCGATGACGCCGCCGCGGGTGCGCTCGTCGGTGGCCTCTGCGATCAGCGCGTGGTGCGCATCGCCGATCGCCGCCATGCAGGCGCCGAACACCACGAACAGCACGACCGTGAAGGCGAGCCAGGGCAGCGATCCGCCGCTGATGCCGTGCACCGCCGTCGGCAGCGCGAGGAACAGCAGGCTCGCCAGCACGCTGGCCGCGACCAGGTAGGGCGTCCGGCGGTAGCCCGCGACGGGGTGCATGTCCGCGAACCGGCCGATCACCACCTGCAAGGGCGACAGCAGGTAGTGGATCGAGAGCAGGCTGGTGACGATCAGGGTGGCGATGCCGAGTTCGACGATCGCGACGCGGTTGAAGTCGATGGTCAGCAAGGCGAACATCCAGCCGACCCCGATCTTGGGCAGCGCAAGGCGCAGAGCGTGCAGAATGGTCGCGATAGGCCCGCGCATGCAGGCACCCCCGGTCCAGCCCATGCAGATGGAAAGTGTCAACTAACATGGACAGTTCCGCAAGTCAATTTTCAGAGACGCAGGAGTACCCGGTTGCGGTGGTCGGCGGAGCGGCCGCCGGCACGTTCTTCGTCGCCGAATGGTTGCGGCGTGGCGCGGTCGGGCCGGTCCTGTGGCTCACCGGGGATGATCCCGTGGGCGTCGCATATGGCACCCGCTGCGAGGCCCATCTGCTGAACGTCCCTGCCGCGAAGATGGGCGCGTTCGCCGACCGGCCACAGGATTTCCTCGATCGCCTGCGTGAACGGGCGCCGTCCGAGCCCTTGCAGGGCACGGAGTTCGTGCCACGCCGGCTGTACGGCGACTACCTGCGGCATCTGCAGGCGTCCGCGAGGGCACATCCGTCCCTGCACTGTCTGCCCCTGTCGCTCGCGGACATCGAGCCCGCCGGCACGGCCGCGCGGCCGTCGTGGCGCTTGCGCAGCGTCGAGGGCCGGGTCTTCCAGGCGCGCCGGGTGGTCTTCGCGACCGGCCTCGCCGAGGCGTCCGTGCGCGGCGACGATGACCCGACCGTCATCCGGGATCCCTGGCGTTGGTTCAACGGTCCGGCGAGCGGCCGCAAGCTCCCCGCCGACCACGAGGAGATCCTGGTGCTGGGCAGCGGCCTCACGGCCATGGATGTGATCATCGGTCTGCGCGAGGCCGGCTTCGGCGGCCGGATCAGGGCCTTGTCGCGATCCGGTCGATGGTCGGAGCGGCACGCCGCCGCAGAGCCGCTGACCGACGCCGAGCGCGCATCGCTCGTGGCGGCGCTGCTCGAGCGGCCCACCTGCCGAGGCTACCTTGCGACCCTGCGCCGTCACGCGGGCAGGCTGCCGTGGCGCGCGGTCATCGACGCGCTGCGGCCGCAGTCGCAGGCGCTGTGGAGCGCGCTCGACACCACCGAGCAGCGCCGGTTCCTGCGCCACCTGTTCCCGATCTGGAACCGGCATCGCCATCGCGCGCCGCCGCGCACCGCGGAGAGCATCGATCGGGATGCAGCGCTCAGCCTCGAGCGAGGACGGTGGCACCCGGCCGATCGCCGCGCGGCGCTGGTGTTCGATTGTCGGGGGCTGGGGCTCGCCACCGGCCGCCGGTGGCCGCGGTGCCTGACGACGCTCGCGGAGCGCGGCGTGCTGGCGGCGAGCGCGCTCGGCATCGGGTTCGTGAGCCGTCAACCGGACTCGATCGACCTGCTCGGCGCTCTGCGCTTCGGCGCGGAGTTCGAGTGCACCGCGGTGCCCGAGCTGCGCGCGCAAGCGGCGGCCATCATCGACGGTTGGACGCGTACGGCATGAGCTCCGACGCCGACGACCTGCCGCGTCTCTCCAAGCGCATGGGCGAGCTCGGGCTGTGCTCGCGCCGCGAAGCGGAGCAGTGGATCACCGCCGGCTGGGTGAAGGTCGATGGACGCGTGGTCGACGTGCTCGGCACGCGGGTCAGCCGCAAGGCGCGCATCGAGGTCGACCCGCGCGCCCGCGCGCAACAGGCCGAACTCGTCACCGTGATCCTCAACAAACCGATCGGCTATGTGTCGGGGCAGGCGGAGGACGGCTACGAGCCCGCGACGGTGCTGATCCGTCCCGAGAACCGCTGGCCGGGCGACGACTCGGGACGGCGCTTCGAGCCGCGGCACCTCGAGGGCCTCGCGCCCGCGGGCCGTCTTGATATCGATTCGACCGGGCTGATGGTGTACACGCAGGACGGCCGCGTCGCGAAGCACCTCATCGGCGGCAACGACGTCGAGAAGGAGTACCTGGTGCG
>RFTM01000135.1 GCA_009923475.1 Gammaproteobacteria bacterium
CGCGAACACCTTCCAGGGGCTCTCGGGCGGCAACTGCAGCAGCATCGGGTCGAGGGCGGTGAGTGCCAGCGCATCGGGGAAGGTCTGCGGCGACATGGTCGAGGCCACGTAGCCGCCGAGGAGCGATCCGATCAGCTGCGGCATCGAGGCCCAGCCGGCAAGGGCGAGGCCCTGCTTGAAGGACACGGCGAGCCCCGTGAGCTTGCCGGCGAGCAGGAAGTACAGCGCCCAGAGCGCGGTGAAGAACAGGGTGCCCACCATGGCGCCGATGGTGCTGGACCAGACGAAGAACGGGTTGTCGCCGCTCTTCGCCAGCGCGTCGAGCTGGGCTTTGCTCATCTCCTGCCCGCCGCGCTCGGCCGCTTCGCGGAAGAACCAGCCGGCATCGACCGTGCTGAAGTACAGGTACATCATCACGGCCCCGGCCGCGGCCACGAGCAGCATCGGCAACCAGCCGTTCGGCTTCTCGTATTGCCGCGAAAGCACAGGACCCGGTTGCAGGAAGATGTCGATGAGGTCTTTCACGGGGCGGCCCTGCGGCGATGCCGTTGTGCGGCGACGCGCGCATTGTGCCAGAAGTCCGCTCGGCTAAAATCGTGCGCGTCCGCGACGTCGCCCGCGGAACTGCAGGCGGGCAGCGTTGTCCCAGCGATCATCGCGCGACCGACATGACCGTCCGTCCCTCGCATCCCTCGCATGTTAAGGAGCACCCCATGGACCCGACCCGTATCGCCACGACCACCGCCGTGCTCGGCGTCGCCGCCCTGCTCACCGCCTGCGCCTCCGGGCTTGCCCGCCAGGACGAAGGTGCGCAGTTCCGCTACCAGGACTATGCCGGTGCGCCGGTCGACACCATCGACACGATGGGACGCGTGTCGGGCTGGAACTCCGTGTCGCGCGACCAGCTCGTGCTCTGGACGGGCGTCAACGAGGCCTGGCTCATCAAGGTCTGGAGCACCTGCCGCGACCTCGGCTTCGCCAACACCGTCGCGGTCAAGCGCAGCGGCGTCAAGATCACGAGGTTCGACCAGGTGCTGGTCGGCGAGGAGCGCTGCCAGATCTCGGAGATCCGTCCGGTCGACGTGAAGCAGATGAAGGCGGATCGCGCGGCGGCGAAGGCCAAGCCATAATGGCGGGATGGCCGACACCGAAGACCACGCCGAGCTGCGCGCAGGGGTGCGCGCGCTCTGCGCCGAGTTCCCTGACGAGTATTTCCGCAAGGTCGATGCCGAGCGGGGCTATCCCGCGGAGTTCGTCGACGCGCTGACCAAGGCCGGCTGGCTGGCCGGGCTCATCCCGCAGGAGTACGGCGGCTCGGGGCTCTCGCTCGCCGAGGCCTCGGTGGTCATGGAGGAGATCAACCGCTCGGGCGGCAACTCGGGCGCCTGCCACGGCCAGATGTACGTGATGAACGTGCTGGTGCGCCACGGCAGCGAGGCGCAGCGGCAGGCATACCTGCCCAAGATCGCCGCCGGCGAGCTGCGCCTGCAGTCGATGGCGGTCACCGAGCCGACCACCGGCACCGACACCACCAAGCTCAAGACCACCGCGGTCCGCAAGGGCGACCGCTGGGTCGTCAACGGCCAGAAGGTGTGGATCTCGCGGGTGCGGCACTCGGACCTCATGATCCTGCTCGCGCGCACCACGCCGCTCGCCGAGGTCAAGCGCAAGGCCGATGGCCTCTCGGTGTTCCTCGTCGACCTGCGCGAGGCGATGGGCAAGGGCCTCTCGCTGCGCCCGATCGCCAACATGGTCAACCACGAGACCAACGAGCTCTTCTTCGACGACCTCGAGCTGCCGGCCGACAGCCTCATCGGCGAGGAGGGCAAGGGCTTCCGCTACATCCTCGACGGGCTGAACGCCGAGCGCGTGCTGATCGCCGCCGAGTGCATCGGCGATGCGCGCTGGTTCGTCGCGCGCGCCTCCAGGTACGCCTCGGAGCGGCGTGTTTTCGACCGCCCGATCGGCCAGAACCAGGGCGTGCAGTTCCCGATCGCCGAGAGCCACATCGAGACCGAGGCGGCGAGCCTGATGCGCTTCCGCGCCTGCGAGCTCTACGACACCGGCAGGCCCTGCGGCGCCGAGGCCAACATGGCCAAGTACCTCGCCGCCAAGGCCTCCTGGGAGGCCGCCAACGCCTGCATCCAGACCCACGGCGGCTTCGGCTTCGCCGCCGACTACGACATCGAGCGCAAGTTCCGCGAGACGCGGCTCTACCAGGTCGCGCCCATCTCCACCAACTTCATCCTCTCCCACGTCGCCGAGCACCTGCTCGGCATGCCCAGGTCCTACTGAGCGGCGCGCATGGGCAGGTTGTCGCATCTCGACCAGCTTGAGGCGGAGTCCATCCAGGTCATCCGCGAGACCGCCGCCGAGTGCGCGCGCCCGGTGCTGCTCTATTCCATCGGCAAGGACAGCAGCGCGCTGCTGCACCTCGTGCGCAAGGCGTTCTTCCCCGCGCCGCCGCCGTTCCCGATGCTGCACATCGACACGCAATGGAAGTTCCGCGACATGTACGCGCTGCGCGACCGCGCGGCGCGCGAGGCGGGCATGGACCTCATCGTGCACGTCAATCCGGAGGGCGTGGCGGCGGGGATCTCGCCGATCGTGCACGGCACCGCGCGGCACACCGAGGTCATGAAGACGCAGGCCCTGCGCCAGGCGCTCGACCTGCACGGCTTCGACGCCGCCTTCGGCGGGGCGCGCCGCGACGAGGAGAAGAGCCGCGCCAAGGAGCGCGTGGTGTCGGTGCGCCTGCCCGGCCACCGCTGGGAGCCGCGCGCGCAGCGCCCCGAGTTCGGCACGCTGCTCAACTTCGGCCGCGCGCCGGGCGAGACGCTGCGGGTGTTCCCGCTCTCCGACTGGACCGAGCTCGACATCTGGGAGTACGTCGCCCGCGAGGGCATCGAGGTCGTGCCGCTCTACTTCGCGGCGCCGCGTCCGGTGGTCGAGCGCGACGGCCAGTGGATCGTGCGCGACGACGATCGCATGCCGTTGCGGCCCGGTGAGGAGGTGCAGATGCGCAAGGTGCGCTTCCGCTCGCTCGGCTGCTGGCCGTTCACGGGCGCCATCGAGAGCGACGCGGATTCGCTCGAGGCCGTGCTCGCCGAGATGCGCGCCACGCGCCGCTCGGAGCGGCAGGGTCGCCTGATCGACTTCGATCCGTCGTCATCCATGGAGCAGAAGAAGCGCGAGGGCTACTTCTGATGGCGGGCGGCGCGGCACCCGGGGCGGCGGCGGGCGGCGGCCTGCTGCGGGTCCTCGCCTGCGGCTCGGTGGACGACGGCAAGTCGACGCTGATCGGCCGCCTGCTGTTCGATGCCGGCGCCGTCCCCGAGGACCACCTGCGCACGCTCGCCGCCGATTCGGCGCGGGTCGGCACCCGCGGGGCGGAGCTCGACTATGCGCTGTTGCTCGACGGCCTCGCCGCCGAGCGCGAGCAGGGCATCACCATCGACGTGGCCTGGCGCCAGTTCGCCACGCCGCGTCGGCGCTTCGTGATCGCCGACGCGCCCGGCCACGAGCAGTACACGCGCAACATGGCGACCGGCGCCGCCGCTGCGGACGTCGCGGTGCTGCTGGTCGATGCGCGCAAGGGGCTGCTGACGCAGACGCTCCGTCACAGCCGCATCGCCGCGCTGTTCGGCGTGCGCGAGGTGGTGCTGGCGGTCAACAAGATGGACCTGGTCGACCTGTCGCAGGCGGTCTTCGAGCGCATCGCGGCCGACTACCGCGCGTTCGCGTCGCAGCTCGGCCTCGCGCGCATCACGGCCATCCCGATGGTGGCCGCCGACGGCGACAACGTGGTCGCACGCAGCACGCGCATGCCGTGGTACGCCGGGCCGACGCTGCTCGAGCGCCTCGAGACGGCGGATCCGGCGGATGCCGCGGCCGAAGGGGGTTTCTGCCTGCCCGTGCAATGGGTGAACCGGCCGGACGCCGATTTCCGCGGCTATGCCGGACGGGTGGTGCGCGGCCGCATCCGGCCGGGCGACGCGCTGCGGGTGTTGCCGGGCGGGCGCGAGACGCGCGTCGCGCGCATCGTCACGATGGACGGCGACGCCGAGGAGGCGGTGGCCGGCCAATCGACCACGCTCGTCACCGCGACCGAGGTCGATGTCGCCCGCGGCGACGTGCTGGTGGCCGCCGCCGCGCCGCTGGAGGTCGCCGACCAGTTCGAGGCCACGCTGCTGTGGTTGGACGACGAGCCGCTGTTGCCCGGTCGCCAGTACGACCTCAAGCTCGGCACGCAGCTCGCGCGCGCGAGCGTCAACCCGCTCAAGCACCGCATCGATGTCGACAGCGGCGGGCGGCTCGCGGCCGAGCGCCTCGAGCTCAACGACCTCGGCGTCGGCGAGATCGCGCTCGACCGGCCGGTGGTGTTCGCGCCGCACGCGGAGCAGCGGGAGCTCGGCCGCTTCATCCTCGTCGACCGGCAGACCCGGCGCACCGCGGCGGTGGGCCTGCTGCACTTCGCGCTGCGACGCGCCCGCAACATCCACTGGCAGGCCCATGGCGTCGACCGCGCCCTGCGCGCCCGCCAGAAGCAGCAGCAGCCCTGCGTGGTGTGGTTCACCGGCCTCTCCGGCGCCGGCAAGTCGGTGATCGCGAACCTGGTCGAGCAGCGCCTCGTCGAGACCGGTCGCCACACCTACCTGCTCGACGGCGACAACGTGCGGCACGGCCTCAACCGCGACCTCGGCTTCACGCCGCAGGACCGCGTCGAGAACGTGCGCCGGGTCACCGAGGTGGCGACGCTGATGGCGGACGCCGGGCTCATCGTGCTGGTGGCGATGATCTCCCCGTTCCGTGCCGAGCGCGCGCAGGCGCGCGAGCGGGTCACGGCGGCCGGCACTGCGTTCATCGAGGTGTTCGTCGACACGCCGCTCGAGGTCGCCGAGGCGCGCGACGTGAAGGGCCTCTATGCGCGCGCCCGTCGCGGCGAGCTGCGCAACTTCACCGGCGTCGATTCGCCCTACGAACCGCCGGCCTCGCCGGAGGTGCGCATCGACGGTTCGGGCGGCCGGCCACAGGATGCCGCCGAGCGCGTGGTCGCGGCGGTGCTCGCGCTGCGCGCGACGGACGGCGGCGGAGCGCCGGCTTGAGCGCTCTCGATGCGCGGGATGCGGCATCGGCCGGTCCGGGCGGCCCCCTGCTCGATGCCGTCCGTCGCATCGCCCGCGAGGCCGGGGCGGCGATCGTCGAAGTGGAGCGCGCCCATCGCGCAGGCGACGCGCGCGCGCTCGGCCTTCGCGACAAGGACGATGCCTCGCCGGTGACGGCCGCCGACCTCGCGGCGCACCGCATCATCAGCGAGGGTCTGGGGCGGCTGACGCCCGATGTGCCCGTGCTCTCCGAGGAGGCGGCCGACGTGGCCTGGCAGACGCGCGCTGCCTGGCGGCGCTTCTGGCTCGTCGACCCGCTCGACGGGACGCGCGAGTTCCTCGCGGGCAACGGCGAATACACCGTCAACATCGCGCTCATCGACCGGCACCTGCCGGTGCTCGGCGTGGTGCTGGCGCCGGCGAGCGGCCTCGAGTACTCGGGCATCGCCGGCGTCGGCGCGTGGCGCGCGCGCGGCGCGCAGGACGCGCCGCAGCCCATACGCAT
>RFTM01000136.1 GCA_009923475.1 Gammaproteobacteria bacterium
CACGGCGGTGCGCAGCAGCAGCGCATCCTGTTCGCGCTGCGCGAAACGGTCGGCGCTGCGGAACGCGAACACGGTGCTCAGCGCGATGATCAGCAGCGCCGGGACCAGGACCGCGATGATCAGCCTTGCGCGCAGGGTCTCAGGACGGAGGGACATCGCCCTCGATCTCTTCCAGCCGATAACCGATGCCGCGGACGGTGCGGATGTCGGCCCGGCTGCCCGCCAAGCGCGAGCGCAGGCGCGACACGTAGATCTCGACCGCGTTGGGCGACACCTCGCGGTCCCAGTCGCTGAGGCTGTTCACGAGCCGCGCCTTCGGCACGACGCGCGGCGCCGCCGACATCAGCAACTGCAGCACGGCGCGCTCCCGCGCGGGCAGGTCGAGCGGGCGACCGTCCACCGTCGCCTCCTGCGTCGTCAGGTCCATCTCCAGCAGGCCGAGCCGCGATCGGGTCTGTCCGCGGGCGTGGCCGCGGCGGATCAGCGCGTTGACGCGCGCGACGAGTTCCGGGATCTCGAACGGTTTGACGAGGTAGTCGTCTGCGCCCTCGTTGAGGCCCCGGACCCGGTCGCCGAGTTCGTCGCGGGCCGTGAGGATCAGCACGGGCATCTGGCGGCCGAGCGCGCGCAGGCGCCGGATGACCTCCATGCCGTCGAGTCCGGGCAGGCCGAGGTCGACGACCGCGAGGTCGTACTGGCCGTCCCGCGCGGCGGCGAGCGCCCGCGGCCCCGTGGCGACTTGGTCGACGGCGAAGCCGGCCGAGGAGAACACCTCGCCCAGGCCGTCGGCCAGCATCTCGTCGTCTTCAGCGATGAGTAGCCTCATGTCTTGCCGTGCCCGTTGCGTCGCGCGGGCGGTCGTGGACTGGCTGCCGAGCACCCTCAGCGTCCCTGCCGGGCGAGCCAGACCACCAAGGCTTCGCGGTCGGCAGCGGACGCAAGACCATCGTATTTCATCTTGCCGCCCGGCACCATCGCCCGGGGATCGGCCAGATACTTTTGAAGGGCGGCCGCATCCCAGGCGATGCCGCTGTTGCGCAGCGCGCCCGACGATAGGCTGCGTGACAGGTCGCTGTTGTCCGGTAGGTGATGCACAAACGCCAGGAAAAGGGCACCCGCCACGACGAGCGTCGACCCCCAGTGGGCGAACCGTGAGGGCGGCGGCCAGGGGTGGGCGGTTGCGTTCCAACGTGTCGGATCGGGCATCGGAGGCGTCTCGTCGGTGCGGGTGCGACGCGATGCTATATTCCGGCGCCTGTCATCAGACTGACGAATGCTTGATGACAGGATTGCGCGAATATGGTTGACGGTATCATGGGAGCATCGTGAACATGTCTCAGCGGATTCAGGCCGTATGGGCGATCGTCGCCGCCGCAGCGCTTTGCCATGCGCCGTCGCAGGCCAGCGAGCAGCCTGCCCGCGGATCGCAACTGACGGTCCTCAGTTATCACGAGGTCAGCGAGGCGCCGCAAGCGCTGATCCCCGACTACGCCGTGACGCCGACCAACTTCCTGCGCCAGGTCGACTGGCTGCGCAACAACGGCTTCAATTTCGTCAGCGTCGATGACGTGCTCGCCGATCATGCAGGCCGCAGGGCCTTGCCGGCGAAGCCGGTGCTGCTCACCTTCGACGACGGCTACGAGTCCGTCTACCGGCACGCATGGCCGGTGCTGAAGATGTTCCGTATACCGGCCGTGGTCGCGGTCGTCGGATCTTGGGAGGAAGACACGGGCGACGTCGATTTCGACGGCAAGCGCGTCCCGCGCCAGGGCCTCATGAGCTGGGCGCAGTTGCGTGAGATGAGCGACAGCGGGCTCGTCGAGATCGCGAGCCACAGCTTCGACCTGCACCGCGGCATCCGCAGCAACCCCCAGGGCAACCTGCAACCGGCGGCCGTCACGCGCCGCTACCTCGGCGACGGGGCGGCCGGCGCTGGGCTCGGCGGACGCGAGACTGAGGAGGCCTACCGGACGCGCGTCCTCGTGGACCTCAAGGAGAGCTCCGCCGTCATCACGCGGCGCGTCGGCAAGGCGCCGCGGATCATCGCTTGGCCCTACGGGCAGTACAACGCCGAACTGCGGGACGCCGCCGAGCGGCTCGGGATGGTCGTGGGTCTGACCCTCGATGACGGCGCGAACACCCGTTCCACGCCGCTGTCCCGCCTGCGACGGATACTCGTCGAGCGCAGCATGGGCCTGTCCGACCTCGACCGTGAGATCGCCTACCGCAACCGCGACCTCACCGACAACGACCGCCCGCAGAAGGTGGCGCACGTCGACCTCGACTTCATCTATGACGCGGACGAGGCGCAGCAGGAACGCAACCTCTCGCACCTTCTCGACCGCCTCAGCTGGCTCGGGGTCAACACGGTCTATCTCCAGGCGTATTCCGACCCGGACGCTAACGGCTCCGCGGATGGGGTGTACTTCCCCAGCCGCCGCGTGCCGATGCGCGCCGACCTGTTCAACCGCGTGGCGTGGCAGATCCGCACGCGCACCCCGGTGAAGAGGCTCTATGCGTGGATGCCGCTGCTCGCGTGGGAACTGCCCAAGACCGACCCGGCAGCGGCCGATCGGGTCACGGCGCTGCCGGGTAAGGCCGGGACGCACCTCAACATGGGCTATGCGAGGCTCTCGCCGTTCTCGCCGCGCGCCCGGGCGGCCGTCCGCGAGATCTACGAGGACCTTGCGCGCTCGGTGCGGTTCGAAGGTCTGCTTTTCCACGACGATGTCACCTTGTCGGACTTCGAGGACACTAGCCCCGATGCCTTGCGGACCTACCGCGAGTGGGGTCTGCCGGGATCTGTCGCGGAGATCCGCGCCAGCGACGACCTGATCGGACGCTGGACCATCCTCAAGATCAACGCCCTCGACGAGTTCGCCAAGCAGATGGCGGCGGTGGTGCGCCGCGAACAACCGGCGCTCGTGACCGCCCGCAACCTGTACGCGCAGGTGGCGCTCGATCCGCGGTCCGAGGTCTGGTACTCGCAGGCGCTCGAGAACTCGCTCGCGAACTACGACTTCACGGCCATCATGGCGATGCCCTACATGGAGAACGCCGCCGATCCGGTCGAGTTCCAGCGCCGGATCGTCGAGCGCGTGAAGGCGGCCGGCCCCGAAGCGATGGGCCGCGTGGTCTTCGAGCTGCAGACCGTCGACTGGCGGCAGGCGGAGCGGCCGATACCGACCGCGGAGCTCGTGGACACGATCCGCAGCCTGTACGGGCAGGGCGTGCGGCACATCGCGTACTACCCTGACATGATGTTCGAGAACCATCCCGCGCCCGCAGAGATGAGGGCCGTCTTCGCGCTGAAACGTGACCGTCCGGAGGTCGAGTGAGCATGTGGCAGATGGCCCTCGACTACCTGTTCTATTACCCGTTGGTGATGGCCACCGTCTGGATGGTGGGCGCGGTCGCCTACGACCTGCGCGTCGAGCGCCACGACCCGCCGTTCTTCGAGCCGCCGCCGGACGAACCGCCGCCGGCGAGCGTGATCATCCCCTGCTTCAACGAGGAGGAGAACGTGCGGGAGACCGTTCTCGCGGCGCTCGCGCTCGACCTCCGCGAGTTCGAGGTCATCGCGGTGGACGACGGCAGTTCGGACGGCACCGCTGCCGCGCTCGACGCGCTGTCGGCCGAGCATCACCGGCTGCGCGTGGTGCACCTCGCGCGCAACCAGGGCAAGGCGGTCGCGCTGCGCACCGGCGCTTCCCTCGCCAGCCACGAACTGCTGCTCTGCATCGACGGCGACGCGCTGCTCGACCGCCATGCCGCGCGCTGGCTGCTGCGGCATTTCGTGGCGGACCCGCGGGTCGGCGCGGTCACCGGCAACCCGCGCATCCGCAACCGCTCGACGCTGCTCGGGCGTGTGCAGGTGGGCGAGTTCTCCTCGATGGTCGGCATGATCAAGCGCGCGCAGCAGAACTTCGGCCCGATATTCACGATCTCGGGCGTCATCGGCGCGTTCCGCCGGGAGGCGCTCCGGTCGGTCGGCCATTGGAGCCCGGACATGCTGACCGAGGACATCGACATCAGCTGGAAGCTGCAGCGGGCCGGTTGGCGTGTCGTCTTCGAGCCGCACGCGCTCGTCTGGATCCTCACGCCGGAGACCGTCCGCGGGCTCTGGCGCCAGCGGCTGCGTTGGGCGATGGGCGGCGCGCAGGTGTTCTTCCGCAACCGCGACGTGCTGTGGCACGCGGAACAGTCGGATCTCTGGCCGCTGTTCCTCGAGATGTGCGCGAGCCTCGTCTGGTGCTACCTGCTGGCCTCGGTGTGCGCGCTGTGGCTCCTCGGGGCGCTCTTCCCGCAGGCGATCCCGGCGGTGTCGACGCCGCTGCTGCCGCAGTGGAGCGGTACGGTGCTCGGTTCGGTGTGCCTGCTGCAGTTCGCGGTAGGGGCCTGGCTCGACGGCCGGTACGACACGCGCCTTGGCCGCAACGGCTACTACATGATCTGGTATCCGCTGGTGTTCTGGGTGATCCATTTCGCGGCCACGGTCGTGGCCTATCCCAAAGTGGTCTTCCGCGGCTCGGGCAGGCGCGCCCGCTGGGTCAGCCCCGACCGCGGCATAAAGGTGAACTGACATGTCCGAACCGCCCGTCATCGACATCAGCCGCGAACTGCGTTGGTATCGACGTCTCTCGACCGCTGGGCTCACCCTCGGCCTGTGGTCCGCGTGGGCGCTGCTCTGGCATCCGCTGTTCGCCTCGATGCATCGGCTCGCCGGGGCGCGGCTGCTCTGGCCCGCAGTCGTGGCCGGGTCCGGCGCCGGCTTGGCCGGTCACGCCTTGTCGTCTGCGGCGGTCACGCTGCTCGGCACGTCCGGGGTGCTGGCCTTCTGGCAGTTGCTCGCGCCGCGGGGCCGTACCCGCGGGCCGGTCGCCGTCGCCCCGGAGTCGGGCGCGGAGGCCTCGACGATGGCCTACGAAGCGGTCCGCCGTAGCCGCATCGTGGTGGTGAGTCATGCCGAGGACGGTTCCATCGAGGCCATCTCGCCGCGCGCATGAGGGCGTGTGGTCGGGCGGCGTGGCGTGTAAACTCCGCGCCCCCATGCTCTCCACCGTAAACCTCGCCATCCAGTTCGGGGCCAAGCCGCTCTTCGAGGGCGTCTCGCTCAAGTTCACCGACGGCAACCGCTACGGCCTCATCGGCGCCAACGGCTGCGGCAAGTCCACGCTGATCAAGATCCTGGGCGGCGACCTCGAACCCTCGGCGGGCGAGGTGATCCTGCAGCCCGGCCTGCGCATGGGCAAGCTCAGACAGAACCAGTTCGGCTACGAGGACCAGCGCGTCATCGACGTGGTGATGCAGGGCCACGCCGAGATGTGGGCGGCCATGACCGAGCGCGACCGCATCTACGCCGATCCGGCCGCGACCGACGACGACTACATGCGCGCCGCCGAGCTCGAGGTGCGCTTCGCGGAGTACGGCGGCTACGACGCCGAGGCGCGCGCCGCCAGCATCCTGGTCGATGCAGGCATCGGCGAGGCGCTGCACACCGGGCCGATGCGCGAGGTGCCGCCCGGCCTCAAGCTGCGCGTGCTGCTCGCCCAGGCGCTCTTCTCGAAGCCGGACGTGCTGCTGCTCGACGAGCCG